>JASBUV010000074.1 GCA_030147705.1 Gammaproteobacteria bacterium | reverse complement strand
AGATAGGCGCTGTGCACCAGAAAAACCACGCCAAGGCTAACGCGCAAAAGCGTTACGCCCAATTGTTCGACTTGTTTCATGTTACTTCTCCTGTTGAGAGTTAATTCGGGACTCATATTGAGTCCGACTGGAAAACAGGGGCAGTTTAGTGATTGCAATTAGACAATGAAATAAGCAATATTTGCATTTTCTGTTTGCAACTATGCAAATAAGCAAATGAGCAAATAACAGGTGCCACTCGCGCACAGGGGTAGGCCGCATGAACTGGAACGACCTCAGGACTTTTCTCGCCATCGCTGAACAGGGCAGCCTCGCCGGGGCGGCGCGCGCCGTTAAACAAAATCATTCCACGGTATTCCGCCGCCTCAACGCTTTGGAGGAGGACATGGGCGTGCGACTCTTCGAGCGCCTGCCGGAAGGCTATGTTCCGACACTCGCAGGCGAGCGCCTTATCGAGCTGGCGCAGGAAGCCGACAACGCGATTCAGAAGATCGAACGTGAGCTGGTTGGAAGAGACCTGGCACCCTCTGGAAAAGTACGAGTCACTGCGGCGCCCAACATCACACAATGCATATTGCCCGCTGTCGTGGCCAAGTTGCGCAAGCGTTATCCCCAGATCGTGATCGAGCTTGCCGCAGGCGATTCGGACTACGATCTGAACCGAAGAGAGGCCGATATTGCCGTGCGTGCCACCCGCAACCCGCCTGAGCATTTAATCGGTCGCAAGCTTCTCGATATCGACTGGTGGCTGTGTCGCAAAAAAAAGAACGGGAAGAACAAGGCACCCCGCCCGGCTTCAGTCGATGAATTACACGGCATCGACTTGATCGGCGCCGACACTGCCATGATGCGTCTGCAGGTGTTTCAGTGGCTGGAGGAGAAATACAGCGCCAATATCGTGGCGCGTGCCAATGACCTGTCGACGATGGCTGCGATGGCGAGTGCCGGAGTCGGCTACGCCCTGTTACCTTCGGATCAGGAAGAGGCGGGTCTGGAGCGCTTGCTGAAAATCCCTGAATCCCAGGGCGCACTGTGGCTGCTTACGCATCCTGATCTGCGTAATGTCACGCGCATCAAAGTGGTTTGGGATGCTTTGCTGGAGCACTGTGCCGCGTAGCACGGTGAACTGGGTTCAGGAGGTAGCGCCTCTGACCTTGGCTGACACCCATTCAGAAATTATGACGGTGCCGAAGATCAATACGAAGACCGTCGCGACCTGACCCCAGGCGAGATTATTGATTGCTGCATTCATCTGCAGACCGATACCGCCCGCGCCGACCAGACCAAGCACGGTGGATTCACGAATATTGATGTCCCAGCGATAGATGGCGGTGCCGACGAACGCGGGCAATATCTGCGGCCACACCGACCACGCCAGCACTTGTGTGCGGCTGGCACCGCTGGCAGTGATCGCCTCTACCGGTTCGGGATGAATCTCTTCGATGGCTTCATAGAGCAGCTTGCCAACAAAACCAATACTGCGCAGCGCAATCGCCATGATGCCAGCGAACACGCCCGGCCCGACAATCGTGACCAGCAACATGGCCCAGATCAAGGCGTTGATTGAGCGCGAGCTGACGATGACGGCAAGTGCAAAACCGCGCATCACCGGATGCGGTGTGGTGTTGCGCGCCGCGAGAAAGGCCATCGGGAAGGCCATCGCCACACCCAGTGCCGTGCCGATGGTTGCGATGTTAAGCGTGTCCCATAGCGGTAGCATCAGTGAGCCGGTGATGGAGAAATCCGGAGGTATCATGCGGTCGATGAGGCTCAGCCCCTGAACCCCGGCATCGGCCAGGAACTCCCAGATCGTATTGTCGGAAATCACTTTCCAACAAATCAGAAACAGAACGATTCCGGCAAACCAGCCCGCCCAGATCGCCAGCTGCTGATTACGTTCGCGGCGCTGCCATTCGTATTTGTCAGAGGTCTGCGTTAACGGCATTACTGCACCCACTTGCGGACATAGCCGGAGAAATATTCGCTGGCAAGCACGATCAGAATAATGACCAGCAATATCGCAGCGGACGTATCGTAGTCGTAGCGATTGATCGACGTATTGAGCGTTGCCCCGATGCCGCCGGCACCGACAATGCCAATCACCGCCGACTCACGGAAATTGATGTCGAGACGATAGAGCGACAGACCGATCAGGCGCGGCATAACCTGTGGTTGCACCGCGTAGTTCACCCATTGCCACCATCCGGCACCCGTCGCGCGCACGGCTTCGAGCTGATCGGCTCGGGAATCTTCGATGTCCTCGGCCAATAGTTTCGCCATAAAACCGATGGTGGCGAAGGCCAGCGTGATTACACCCGCCAGCGGGCCGAAGCCCACCATCGCCACGAAGAAGATCGCAATAATGATTTCCTGAAACGTACGGGACAGGGCGATCAGGGTTCGACAGAAGAGATATACCGGAAGCGGTGCGATATTGCGTGCGGCACCGAGCCCGATGGGAATGGAGAGCGCGACGCCGATCACTGTTGAGGTGAACGTCATGGTGAGACTCTCGCGAATACCGGTAACGATCTCGCCGCCACGACTAATGAAATCCGGCTGCGCGAAGGAAGCGACGAAGTTCAGTCCACGCTCCATCCCCTCTGACACGCGTGCCCAGTTCACATCGACACTGAAGTAGGCCAGCACGAGATACACGAGCACACCGATATTCAATGCCCAGCGCAGGCGCGCGTCAGATACGAATGGTAAAGGTTTCCAGTGTCCCTTTTTGGCGGCGTCGACTCTGTCTATTGCAATGCTCATTACCGTATCTCACCTGGCTATCAGGGATGGGCTCCCTTGGCGATAGTCGCGAGTGGGTCTGGTGTTGCCTCGTCATCGTCCTCGTCGGACTCTCTCGTGGCCGACCAGTCTTCTTCGCCGTAGATAAGCGTCAGCGTCTTCTCGTCCAGTTGCTCTGGATTGCCATCGAACACGATCTGACCGGCAGCCAGGCCAACGACGCGATCCACGAATTGCTGCGCGAGTGCCACATCGTGAATATTGATGATGACGGCGAGATTCTGCTCGCGGCAAAGTTCCACCAGCAAGCGCATGATCTGCCGCGAGGTTTTGGGATCGAGACTGGCGGTGGGCTCATCGACCAGCAGCAGCTTGGGTTCCTGCATCAGTGCACGGGCGATACCGACTCGTTGTTTTTGTCCACCCGACAGTGCATCCGCGCGTTTGTCCAGCATCTCCAGCAATCCAACGCGCTCCAGCAGTTCACACGCGCGTTGCACGTCGGCGCTACTGAAGCGGCGCAGAAAACTGGCCCAGAAGCCCATGTAACCGAGCCGACCCGAGAGCACGTTCTCCATTACCGACAAGCGATCGACCAGCGCGTAGCTTTGAAAGATCATGCCGATTTCGCGGCGCGCGAGCTTGAGTTTTTTGCCCCGCAAACCGGACAGCTCTTCGCCATCGAGTGTCACCTTGCCGCTTGTTGGCTCCACGAGGCGATTAATACAGCGAATCAAGGTGCTCTTGCCCGCCCCGCTCGGGCCGATCAGCGCAAGTACCTGGCCTGCCGGTACGCTCAGATCAACATTGTTCAGTGCTTTATCGCCTGTTGGGTATTGTTTGCTCAGGCCTTGCAGTTCAAGCATGCGTTGTGTCCTTGCTCGGTGG
>JASBUV010000066.1 GCA_030147705.1 Gammaproteobacteria bacterium | reverse complement strand
CATGTTGTACCCAGACCGGGCGAAGTCGGGCACGAGACCTGGCATAACGATGCGTGGCGCTTCTCAGGCGACATGTCGACCTGGGCGCCGGCTTCAGCAGATCCCGAGTTGGGCCTTGTTTATCTGGTAACCAATGCTTCGACTGTACAGACCTATGCTGGTCACAGGCCTGGCGATAATCTTTTTGGCGGCAGTGTTCTGGCTCTCGATGTGGCTACTGGCGAGCGGCGCTGGCACTTTCAGATTCATCGCAGTGATCAATGGAACTACGACTTACCGACTCCACCCATGTTGATGGATCTGGAGGTCGGCAATGAAACAGTTCCAGCGCTGGTGCAATATACCAAGCAGGGTCTTGTGTTCGCATTTAATCGCTCCACTGGCGAGCCACTCTGGCCGATTGTGGATCGGCCGGTTATGCAGACAGAGGTTCCGGGAAATTACACGTCACCGACACAGCCGTATCCGACTCGACCTGAACCGGTTGATCCTATTGTCTGGGATGGCATTACCGATGAGTTCATAATTGATTACACCCCGGAGCTGAAGTCGAGGGCGGAGGATATTCTGGCCAACTATCGAATTGGTGGACTGTATGTCCCACCGCTGCCAGAGAATCATGGACACGATTTTATCAACAATGTCGGTTGTCTCGGCGGGGGCAACGTAATTTCGCATCCACCCGTAGCTGATCCCAGCACCGGTATGATGTACGCATCCCATCACCGCACCTGTTCAGCGCCTCGCATGATGCGGGCAACCAACGGTGTAGATATCGACAATCCCAACTACCCGGAGCCAGGTGCAGGGGGTGCTACCCCAAACAGCACGCCAACAACCGGCGTTACCGTAGCAGACTGGTTGCCCGGCAGACCGGCGCCGCTGCAAAGCATCGACGGCTTGCCCGTCTACAAGCCAATGAATAATCAGTTGACTGCCTACGATATGAATACCGGTGATAAAACGTGGTCGCTGCCGGTAGGCAATACCCGCGCCGATATTGCAGAGCATCCCTTGCTGCAGAATGTTGAGATTCCCAACTCCGGTGGAGTGGGATACTCCATTCAGATGGTAATGGGGGATATCCTCGTGCAAACCCGCGCGCTCAGCGAAGGTGCAGCACAGCTCATTCCAGACGCACCTCTAACGTTGAATGCGCGCGATAAAGCCACAGGCGAAGTGCTCGCCAGTGTTCCGCTACCCGCGCCTGGGCAATACGGCATGATGACTTATCTACACAACGGCCGGCAGTATATTGTTGTGCAGATTGGAAGTTTTCAGACTGACTATCCTGGGGCGTTGGTGGCGTATCGGTTGCCGGAGTAGGAAGCCAAATGGGAGAGCCAAATGGGAGCGGATTTATTGTCCTGAATCCGTTCCCTCGCTCTCTGAAAAATAGATCTGTGCCCATATCTGCATCTTTGTAGTTTCTATCAATTCAGTATTTCCTAGCTTCAGAGTCGAATAGTGTTTGAAGTGCTACGACTTTCTGCTCAATTATTGAACAATATGTTCTAAATCGTATGGTTGCGCCACAAAGGGTCGGCGTGCAGTGTAGAAAATGCCGAGCTTCTATATCGTGCATCATTGGTTACTGAGTTCATATTCCCTATACTCAGTATGTCTACTATTGATCATACGCCATGGGGAAAATCGTTAATGACGGATAATAAAAAAGGAAAGGGAATCCTGGTCGCAGCTATACCGGTATCACAGAAACTAAATGGTCTGGACAGCAGCAGAGTAGGGCCTACATTCAACACTGAATGGATAAGAAAGGAATGGCAGGGATTCTATTGGGAAGTTGTGCGGCTTGATGGGGATGGAAAGGTCGACCCAAAGTTCAGGTTCAGAGTGAGAAACGATGAGTCTGGATTGGATGATACAGATGTAAGTTGGAGCGGTACGGTTTCTCCAAGTAGAGAGCTCGATAAATCGCTGACTAGCAAGGATATTCAGGCGATGAGCACAACTCAAATCAAACGGTTACGTAAGATGTTCCTGGCCAAGGATAAGGTGTTTCCTGACGGCAGTAATGATATTACCAATGCTCAATTCAAAGATCATGAGTACATCATATTTTTGTATGCAGTGATTTATCCAATTAGCACAGGGCCAGGCCTTATAGATCCCACGACGACCAAGATTTATTCCAATATGAACAGTCGAGAATTTTTGTCAGTAGAGCCAGCCAAGAGCATGTTGATCGCCAATTTGGGTGCGCCCGCGGGGGCTGAGTTGGTGGTGGCAACGAGTGTAGCGAATCACAGTGATGGCGGTAAAAGAGCCAGTGGCAACTTTTCAACGAAAATGATTTCGGATGACTACAACAATTTGTTCTGGTCTGTCATGTTTCATGACGGGACAAGACCAGATGCAGACTACTATTTTGGAGTGTACTCTGATAAGAGGGCTCGAAAAGATGATGATCCTTTCCAACAGCTCATCAAGAGTGGAGATTCAACCAAGATAATCCGGGACAGAAATCTTTATATTCGCTCACCCCAAGCCCCAAAAGATTTTACGCTTTTTGTATTTGCGACAAAGTAGACGTTAGATGGGTCGAAGAAGTTAGTGTGCGTTGATTTGAAACGAAACGGGGATGGATTTGTGTTTCTCAGGTCCATTTCCCCGTTTTCTGTCCCGATCTGGCTATGGAGCCAAACTCGAACGCGCCTGCGTACCCCAGTGGCCATCTTGCAGAGTGACGATGTACATCGATTCATAAGTGCCAATGATTTCGCTGTCACTATTGAAACGTTGAAAGACCGTTTGAATGTGTACCTTGTCTGGTGAAGCCATCACTACATCGCGGCTTAGCCAATGGCTGTGATCCCAGCCGGTATTGGGCAGTCTGACAAATGTCTCACTCTGCGCGAATTCCTCTGCGGAATCCCAAACCGTTACGGTGCCACTGGCAAACCGTACGTGGGGATAGTTCAGCGTCGCTGCCCAGTTTTCCATATCGCGCCGATTGAAATGCAGCATGAATTCGTCCAGCGCCTGCATGGCTCCGGAGATCGCGTCGTCGACACTTTCATCCTGAGCAGTGGCAGGTGTTAGCAGTGCAATTGACAACACGAGTGCGAAGGTTCGAAGAGCAATTGATTTCATGGTGGAGGCCTATTTGAATTTGTCTTAGGTAGACATGTTACCAAGGACAGGTTCGCCCTGACCCTTTGATTCCTTGCGATTCTTCTCAGCAGACTGTTTCGCCATCACGCGAATAAAAAGTGGCAATTCAAGCAAAGATGTCAGCCAGCGATTCAGATTCGGATACGGGCCGTGCGCAAACCAGTTTTGATCGACCATGGAGAACTGCCGAACAAAAGGAAAGATCGCAATATCGGCGAACGTTATCTCATGCCTTATCAGATAGGGTTGTTGTGCTAAAACTGCCTCAATCCGTTCCAGATAGCTGGCACACTGATTACGGTAATATTCCTGGGAGTGTTCGGGGTGGCGGTCGGCGTATTTATAGCGATCCAGCCAGATTTTAAATTCACCGTCGTTATTATGAATCATTTCCTGGCTTTTGTTGAGCTCGTCTTGTGACAGCGAGCCGTACCAGTTGTTCGGGTCATTCTGCATTAACGCCCACTGCATGATCTCCAGGCTTTCATCTATCACTCTGTCGCCATCAACCAGCACTGGCACGGTGCCCTTGCTGGATAACTCGAGCATGGCGCTGGGCTTGTCTTTCAGTGAGACTTCTTCGAGCTGGATCGGGATGGCGGCCGAATAAATAGCCATGCGGGCGCGTATGGCGTAGGGGCAGCGGCGAAAAGAATAAAGTAAGGGCAGGGGACTTGGATTCATAAGATCAGAGTAACAATTATTAGATCACGAGACACTAATGACTTCGTGACAATAATTGCGAGATTTAGAATCTTGTTGACGCTGTCCAGTCCTGGTTACTCCTGCAATTCATAACCTCTGCGAGCAAGTAAGTCTTCAATGCTTTTTGCCGATTGCAAATCATTGACTTGATACAACATGTCCCGAAGCGCCAGATACTGCCGCTGTTCAACAACTTCTCCATCGCCTTCTACCGCAGCTATGTACCAGAGCAAGTGCCGTATCGCGATGTTGATCTCGCCGATCATTTGATAATCATGCGCCAGACCGAGATAGACTCTGGGGTCTTCTACAGTAGAGAGTTGTCTCCAACAATTGTAAGTCTCGATCGATTCCTGCCAACGCTGCTGGTCCTCATACAACTGACCTAAGGTGTGTAGTGCTCTCAGTTGGTAGTCTGGCCGCAGGACATTGATTTCCAGTAGATCTTCGTTGGCACGAATTGCGGCCGGGATGTCGTTCACTGTGAGGTGATAATCAGACCTAAAATCCAGCGCTGCAGCCTTGTCTATATCAGTTAAGGTTTCGTACTGACTGAAGAGTTGATCGAGAAGCTGCTTCGCTTGGATGATGGATTCATTTGCTTCATCAGCCTCATTAGCGTCGGATCGGAGCAGGTGCTGAACCTGTCTTAGAACGGCTCCAGTGTTCGTTGAGGGCTGATCTACACCCGCAGCCGCTGTCTCCAGCGCCCTTCCCAAGTCGTCATATCCTGTAAAGAAACTATCGCCTCTTTGCGCAACGAAATCCATGTCCTGCATTACTTGTTCTCTTAGCTGATCGTCTTCAATTCGATCAATTCTGCTGGACAACTCGATAATTCTTGCGCCTAAATCCCGCGCCTTGGTCAGGTGCGGAGATTCCGCTTTCTGGGATGTAAACACAACATCGGCTTCAGGCGGGGCGGCCACTGTAGCGGGGACTTCCCGAGTCCCTTCTGCACTAAGACGTATATTCAAAAGGTTGTTCAAGCCGCTAATAAGTTTGGGAATATCCCTCTCTTCGGCATAGGCTTTCTCCATCAGGAAGAGGGCTCGATCTCCTAATCTATCTGTGAAGTCGGTGTCTACGACCATATAGGAATTCAGCAATTCCAGGATGATCGGAATCTGCGCCATGGCATAGATCCCCGTATTGACGCGTATGTTGAGCAGTGCGTCTTCATACAAGCGTCTCGCGCCTGCGTTGTCGCCCAGAGCGAGTCGAGTGCGAGCCAGATCCAATAAGAGATCAGCTTGATCGGGTGACCAGTTCTCGTTTGTAAACTCCGTTTGGATGAGTTGGCGTTCGAGGCTTTCAGATTTCTGAATCAAGCCGAGAAATTCCGATGCGCTCTGAGAGAGCTCTAGATCGGCTTGAATGCGGTAGTACTCGGTCGCATGGAACTGGCAGCCGTATTTGCTGAATGCGCCAGTGGATGGCGATGTAGATTGAGCGAAGGAATCAACCGTAAGAAGAGGCAAAGTAGCAACAATAGTGAGTCCGGTAATTAGCAAACGGATGTTCATTGCATCTCCTCAAAGGGTGTAGGTAAGGAATAGGCACTAGTGTCGCAGACTATGTCCAAGCGGCGAGAGGGTCAATGTTGGCGTTCCGATTGCCTCTTTTTCGCCACAATTTTGGAATGATTGAGGCGGCTTGTGGCAAAGTGTTTCTGGGTAATGTGGTAAGTTTGGGGGAGTGATGCCTCATAGAGGGTGGTCATCGAACCACAGAAACGAGGATTACCAGTGGCCGTATTTACTGATTTCGCAGTTAGGTCAGTATGTTGCAAGTGCGAAAATAGAGCGTGCCAAGAGGTGTGCTATAGGTTTGCATCAACCCACCACTGAGTTGGGGCAGATCATAGACTACAGGATTGGTATATTAGCGACTGCTGAAGTAGCATCGAGCTCGTAAAAAAATTTGATCGGAATAAGAACAATATGACCCAATCAGCAATTTTCGGCTTCAACCATAGAAAGGCTTTTTGTGGTGTACTGATCATTTTACTCTGTGGCTCTGCATTGGCTGCACCACCCGAGCCGCCGAATCTTTGTGTTTCTACCAAGGGCAACACCGTGAGTCTGAATTGGTATCCAGTTGAGAGTGCCGCTGGATATGAGTTGTATTACGCGCCTTATCCAGATGCAACGCCAATCTCCAGCCTTGATCTAGGCAACACCACGATCATTTCTGAGGAGCTCCCGCTTGGAAGTGCCTATTTCGTGGCTCTAAAGTCTTACAACGCCAGTGGAGCTTCCAATTATTCCAATGTAGGGCAGTTCATACTTTCTGCTACCGAATTACCTCAGATTGCTTTCGCATTTGGTGATTCTATGGACTCGTCCGAAAGCTCGAAAATTCAATCAGACGCGTTACAAGCTCTGGAGTTTTTCGAGTCACAGTCTTTCCCGCGCTTCCAGCCCACAGTGACAGTTCATGCTTACGATGACTACGAGGAGTTGCTTGATGCCTACATTGAGACGTTCACTCCATGCGTGGCCAGCAGCCTTGGATTAATCATACGCAGTTCCGGGCTAACTCTGGCTGAAGCTGAAGATGGTTGGGGGAACGGAAGCACCCAAGGTAATGCGATCGGGAATGACTTTTTTATCAATTCAGCTAATTTTCACTGGAGAACAATATTCACTGAGGCCTTTAAAGCCAAAGTGGTTGCACACGAACTATTTCATACATTGCAGTATCAACTAGTAGAAGGTCCTATGTTCGCGGGGCCCAATACTGAGGTGCCACTAGCAGGCCCCCGCTGGTTGCTTGAGGGTAGCGGCGATGTGGTCGGCTACATGATGCTCGATTGGGCTGGCCTCTCAGATTTTGACTCGGATCTTCAGTCGGCGATTGATTCTGCTGCGAGAACTGAGTACTTGTTAGAAAATATGGAAAATTCACCAGGAATGTATTCGACAGAGGCACCCTTTCAGATTGCATTTATTGCGGCAGCGTTTTTGTCGAGAGATCTTTCCAAATTTGTCTCGTTTTTTTCATTGATTTCAGACGAAGTTACATGGGAAGAAGCTTTCATCCAAGCATTTGGAAAAAGCGTGGATGCTTTCTACGCTGAATATAAGGCGTATGTGAATAATGGCTATCAGTGACAGATCAGAAGCTGAGGGGCTAGATTGGGGCGACACTGTTTTAATTTGGGGCTATGCAGTTTAATTTCTCTTCGAAAAGGGCTAGCAACGGATTTTCTGGGCAAAAAAGCTGTCCAGGCGGGTGGCAGTATATGTAAGAGAGAATGGTACCCAGGGGATCGATATCGAGAAGGACTCAGTTGTTGAGCGGCCTACAGGCTGGAAGCGAGATGAAGCGCGTTGGGTTTCGAACCACCGATACGGGGATTTTTAGTAGACGTGTTAACCGATTTTTAATTGGATCATTGCATTGCAAGCTCGGAATCAGAGTGTGCTATGAATTGGGGAAGTATGGCTCTATATACAGAATACTTTCGTCACGTTTATGTAATTGAATCAGTATTGATAGGAGTCACTAAAAGTCACAAGACGGCACATTAGGCGACTTACATATAAGCATTGATTTGAGATATATTGCCGATATGAACGGGAGATCAAACACAGTACAGAGCATACCTGCGTATCTTGCGTTGTTGCTCTTGTTGTTTGCCAGTTCATCTCATATTCACCTTCGCTATTGCCTTGATGGTGAAGAAGTTCCCGTTTCCATCCACTTTGAATCCAGCGACACGCATTCTCGAGATAGTGATTCCGCGCATGAGATTGCGGGATCAGATCAGGCAGATGTAGAGAATGAACTCTCGCTAGATTTTGTGTTCGGCAAAGTTTACAAGTCCTCAATTGAGGCAATAGCCTTATCCAGTATAAATTTATTGACCTTGGGTACTCCGTCACTTGCTGTACCCTTGCCTATCCTGGTCGTAAACTTTCCCGAGCAACGAACATCACTCTATCCTCCCTCTCGAGCACCTCCTGAAATAGTTTAATTACATTGCAGGTAAATTGGCTTAGGCAGTGCGTCTGGGTCATAACGTATATCAGCTATTTGCAGGAGAAACTAAGTGAATGCAAAAAATACGGCAGTTGCTGCCGCAATCGTCCTCTCATTCTCAAATGGGCACTCTGCCTCTCAAGCGCAAGGGCTTGAAGATGGTCATGGAGAAGCGATAGAGCAAATCATTGTGACATCGACTCGGGTGCGGCGCAGTTTCGCAGAACAACCTACGCGCGTCGAAGTATTGGGTGGCGAAGAAATCAATGAGAAAGTAAATATGAAGCCGGGTGAAATTCGCATGCTACTCGCGGAAAGCACTGGCATTCAGGTTCAACAAACATCAGCCACCAGCTTTAACTCCTCAATTCGTATCCAGGGACTTGATGGTCGCTATACGCAGCTCTTGAAAGATAGCATGCCTCTCTATGGCGGCTTTTCCGGAGGGCTTAGCTTGCTGCAGATTGCGCCATTGGATTTACAACGTGTAGAGGTAATTAAAGGCGCCAGTTCGACACTGTATGGCGGGGGCGCGATTGCCGGTCTGGTAAACCTCATCACTAAAAGACCTGGTGCCGACCCAGAAGCGCTGCTGTTGCTCAATGCCACTTCAGCGGGAGGGCAAGATGTCAGTGCTTATTTGTCGGGCCAAGCTGGCGATGTAGGTGCCACCTTATACACCGCTTACAATCGCAGCGATGCATACGATCCCGCCGATAACGGACTTAGCGCGATACCAGAATTCGAGCGTTGGACTTTTAATCCCCGTGTCTTTGTCGAAGGTGACCGATCAGAGTTCACCGCCGGTATTAATCTATCTGTAGAAGACAGACTCGGCGGTGATATGAATTTGATCGACGGCCGATCTGTAGGGCCTGCCTATTTCGAATCCAGTGATACCGAACGTGTAACGAGTCAACTTGAATATATCTATAGCCTTTCTTCAGGCAACGAGTTGGTGTTGCGGAACAGTATCAATTATTTCGATCGTGATTTGCAGGTTCCTGAATTTCAGTTCTCGGGCACTCAGCTGTCCAGTTTTAGTGAGGCTCACATAGTTGGTTCTACAACTCGGATGGATTGGGTTGCTGGTATTAACGTTTGGACTGAAGAATTTGATCAGGATTTTGCATCACAGGGCTTTGAGCACGATTTCAACAATCGAACTGTAGGTGCGTTTGTGCAGGGGACTGTGCCCTTGAGTGAGCGCTGGATTGCAGAGGCGGGACTACGGCTCGATAGTACGTCCGACTATGGGGATTTTTTGTTGCCCCGAGTCTCTCTGTTATACAAACCCGATGCGGTGACCAATATTCGTATAGGCGGCGGCATGGGCTATGAAGAGCCAAACCTGTTCACAGAAGATGCAGAGCGCCGACAGTTTCAGAATATTCTTCCCTTGCAGACCGCATCATTAGAGGCAGAAGAATCTACTGGTCTCAATATAGACATCAACAGGAGTTTTGAAATTGGTAATTCAGTTTCCCTCGATCTGAATTTCTTGATGTTTTACACCCGAGTGGATCAGCCATTGCGCCTGCTTGAGCAATCTCCTGACGTATTCGGTTTTCAACAACCTGTTGACTACCTGGATACGAAAGGTAGCGAGCTAAATGCAGTGTGGCGTTGGCAGGACTTCAAGCTTTTTCTGGGTCTGACGCATACGGATGTTGAAGAGCATGCAATTAGCGGTGTTAGAGACTACTTACTGGTGCCGGAGACTCGTGTGAACAGTGTGTTGGTCTACGAGCTGGAAGACAATCTGAGAATAGGTCTGGAAGCGTACTACTATGGTCATCAGGTGTTGAGCGATGGCTCCGAGAGTAGGGATTATTGGGTTACAGGTCTCATGATGGAAAAGACTTTTGGTGAGAATAATTCTTTCTTTCTGAATTTTGAAAATTTCACGGATGCGCGGCTTACGAGATATGGCGATTTGTATACCGGGCCAATTACGAATCCTGTATTCAATGATATCTATGCGCCATTGGATGGTTTCGTGATCAATGGCGGATTTAAGATTAGGTTATAGAGATTGAGGGTGGGGCGCGAAGGTCAAAAGAGGCGGAGCATAATGATCGGGGAAGATGAAGAGACAATGCCCAGGAGCGGCGTTCCGCTGTCTGCGCTGTTGACGCAGCTTTGATTCAGAAATTATCTCAGATAAGTTCTTCACCTGGCGGGTGCATTTCAGGCGTCCTTCGCGCTACGCGCCTGCCGAACCGCGATGGTTCTCACCCAACTTCTGCGCTCCATATGCAAAAAGCCCCGCTAATGCGAGGCTATTTGTATATGGTGTCCCATAGTGGACGGACTTCGAGCTACCGACAATGTCGGAATATGTGCTTCTCGACACATAGGTTACAGATTATACCGGAGACATAGGTTACACATTTAAGCATTTGGGGGGTGCCCAAATGCCTTGGAAAGAGTGTAATCGTATGGATGAGAGGCTTCGATTCGTAGCCCGCCTTCTCGAAGGCGAGAGCATGAGCAAGGTCTGCCGGGAGTTCGGTATTTCCCGTAAGACCGGCTATAAGATATTCAATCGCTACAAAGACTCGGGTATTCAGGGCTTGGAAGATCGGGCCCGTTCACCCTATCGTCACGCCAACAAGCTGCCCTTTCAGATTGAGAGGTCAATTCTCAGGCTGAAACAGGAACACCCCACCTGGGGCGCACCGAAGATCCGCGACAAGCTGGTCAAGCTATTCCCTCAGCTCAAGCCACCAGCCAAAAGCACCGTTCATTCGGTGCTGGACCGACACGGCCTGGTGAAACGCAGGAAGCGCCGCAAGACCAGAGCCCAAGGCACTACTCTCGGTGAAGCACTCACTCCCAACGCCCTTTGGTGCGCAGACTACAAAGGCCAGTTTCGGTTGGGTAACCGGCAGTACTGTTATCCCCTAACCATTACCGACCAGCGTTCACGCTATTTATTGGCTTGCGAAGGGCTGGAATCCGTCAAGGAAACCGGTGCATTCCCTGTGTTTGAGCAGGCCTTCAAAGAGTATGGACTGCCCAATGCGATACGCACAGACAATGGGGTGCCATTTGCCTCTGCCCACGCCTTGTACGGACTCAGTCGCCTTTCGGTGTGGTGGTTGCGACTCGGCATTTCGATTGAGCGTATTAAGCCCGGTAATCCACAACAGAATGGTCGTCATGAACGCATGCATCTGACCTTAAAGAAAGAAGCTACCAAGCCACCTGGTTATAACTCACTACAGCAACAGCACCGCTTCGAAGAGTTCATCGAGGTATACAACAACGAGCGCCCACACCAAGGACTCAATGGTCTGTATCCCGCTGAAGTGTATACACCTTCGCCGCGCCAATACTTCCATCCAGACATCCCCGAGTACCCTCTGCATGACAGAACGATACTCGTCACGCAGTGTGGACGAATATGCATGGGCAGAAGAAAGATCAATCTCAGTACCGTCTTCAGCGGACAGCATGTGGGAATCAGAGAGGTTGATGACCGGATATGGCTGGTCAGTTTTATGGACTTTGATATAGGCTTCTTCGACGAAGAACAGAACAGAGTGGAGCCAATGGGCGTAAACCCATTCGCTCCAAAACTGTAACCTATGTCTTCGGTATAAAGTGTTACTGTCCACTTCCCATTTAGTGAGACATTCCTAAACTAGAGTTTTCCACTTTCTGGCGATACACCGCCGGCGGTATATCACCCAAGCTCTCATGCGGTCTCTCGTCGTTGTAGTCGAGCATCCATACCCATGCCATTTCCCGA
>JASBUV010000094.1 GCA_030147705.1 Gammaproteobacteria bacterium | reverse complement strand
CTGCCCAACTCGCCGATAAAGCAGATACGACGGCGGTCACAGAGCAGCAACACCGTGTCGATTATAGTACACCAAGAGTCCGCCAAGCTTTTGTTCATTTAAGGAAATGTTTGTCAGGCCGCATTGGCAATCAATAGACTGAAAAGCAGTCACTAACCCGTAACCTGTGACCAGCTCTACACTGCCAGGCCTACACGCGCAGGAACGCATGCATGTTCAAGATACTTCGCCGCCAGACTCGCCGCCCAACTGGCCTCATTCTGACCGGTGGTGGCGCCCGCGCTGCCTACCAGATTGGCGTATTGCGGGCCATTGCCACGTTACTGCCGAAAAACGCCCCTAACCCATTTAATATTATCGCTGGCACATCGGCCGGAGCGCTGAATGCCGTCTCGCTCGCCACTCATGCCCAGCGACTGCGCACGGGCGTACGGACACTCGAATACATCTGGACCAACCTCGACAGCAATCAGGTCTATGACACGAGCAGTGCTGACCTGCTCAGCAGCGTCTCTTCAATTGTGCTCCCCCGGCTGGGGAGCAAAAACGGGGACGAGAGCCGCGCCCTGTTGAACAACGCTCCCTTGGCCACCCTGTTAACCCGGATTCTGAAGTTCGATCGTATCCAGCAGAACATCGACCGGGGTCTGCTGGACGCGGTCAGCATTACCGCCTCTGCCTACGGGACTGGCGAGTCAGTGTCCTTCTATCAGGGCGTAAAAGGCCTCGATAACTGGGAGGGGCCGCATCGCATCGGACTGCGCACTGAGCTGACTCTCGATCATTTGATGGCCTCGGCCGCCATTCCAATCCTGTTTCCGGCCGTGAAGATCGGTGATCAATATTACGGCGATGGGGCCATACGCCAACTGGCTCCCACCAGTCCGGTTCTGCACCTCGGTGCCCGCAAAATCTGTGTCATCGGAGTTAGCGGTAACCGCACCAAGCGCCCGCTGGAGGATAGCCAGCTGGAGCCCCCGTCTTTCCAGCAGATCCTCGGCCATATTCTGAACAGTGCCTTTGTCGACACACTCGAGAATGACCTGGAATTTCTCCGCCACATGAATGAGGTATTGCCCCATGTCTCTGAGCGCACGCGCAAACGGCACAATATCAAAGCAGAGGAAATCGAACTGCTGGAAATCTCGCCCAGTGAAGAACTGAATGTGTTGGCCCAGCAACACTACGAGGAACTACCGCGCTCCATGACTCGCTACATCAAGCCGAACAGCAATGGCACCGTATTGAGCCTGCTGCTCTTCGAAAAGGGCTTCTGCACGACCCTCTATCAACTCGGTTACCGCGATGCGATGGAGAAAGAAACCGCGATCAGGGAATTCTTCGGGCAGCAGCAGTAAACCCGGGGCATTAAAACCAGGGCATTTGACGCCTCACGAATTCAGAGCCTGATCTGAGTCTATACGGGAGGCTTACTCTGCTTCTTCAGGGCGGTAACAGGCGCCTGTACCAGCCAAACCGCAGTAGCCACCTGGATTCTTGGCCAGATACTGCTGATGGTAGTCTTCGGCGTAGTAGAACTCTCCAAGCTCAACAATCTCGGTGGTAATTGCGGCATAGCCCTGCTCGTCGAGCGCTTCCTGAAAGCGCGCCTGACTGGCTCGCGCCTGCTCGGCCTGAGCCTCAGAACAGGTATAGATAGCAGACCGGTATTGAGTTCCGCGGTCATTGCCCTGGCGCATTCCTTGAGTCGGATCGTGAGATTCCCAGAACGCTGTCAGTAACGCCTGATAGCTGATCTGCGCTGGATCAAAGTACACGAGCACGACCTCGGTATGACCCGTCATGCCGCTGCACACATCCTCATAGGTCGGGTTCGCTGTGATGCCACCGGCATAGCCCACTGCGGTACTGAAGACGCCGGGAAGCTCCCAGAACAGGCGCTCTGCCCCCCAGAAACAGCCCAGACCAAAAACTGCCTTCTGCAAATGACCCGGCACAGGTTCTACGATGGGGTTTCCGTTCACGTAATGAACCGGGTTGAATTCCATTGCATTGGCACGGTCAGGAAGCGCCTGATCGGGCCCCGGAATGTCAGTTGGCCTTGAGAAGGATTTAAGAAACATGAATGCTCCCTGTTCGGACAAGCAAAGTTGATTTTACCCTGAGTCGATGCGGGCACTTGGCGGACAATCGAGCCGCCAAGAATGTCGCCCCCAAGGTCGCCATCAAGGTCGGAATCAAGATAGTGACTACGGTGATACACAGGGATGGCCGATCGCAGACCAATACGCAGGATTCGAGGCCTGCGGATCACCCTCTGTGTATTGATGCCCCGCACCGATTACGGCATGATGCTTGGGCGTATTGTACGCCGGATCGATACATGGATGCATCGAGCGACAAGAATAAGAATTCGCCCCGGCTCGCTCAAACTGAAGCCCAAAAGTTTCTGTTGTAATGCGGGCAAACAATAACATCAACGCTCTGACATTACCGGTAATCGATGCATGACTTTCAGATCTGCTCGCGGCCTGCTTCATCGCTTTATATCCGCTTCAGCTGTGGCTGGCTGTTTCTTCACATTGATCACTCTGCCTGTGGCAGCCAATGATCAGGTTCGGACTGTGCAACCCCAGAGTACGACGGTACTCACCAGTCACCCGGACACCTTTTCTCCAATCCGCAATTCAGCTCACCAATCAATTGACATGGGAAGCAGCACACAATTGGCACAGAATAATTCAGACTCGGCGATCACGCCTTTTACAATCAATGTACCGGACGCAGCAATCGATGATCTGCTGCAACGCCTGGCAAACACCAGACTGCCCGATCAGCTCTCTGGTACCAGCTGGGAGTACGGAACTGACAGTAGCTATCTGCGCGAACTCTTGAATTACTGGCAGAATGAATTCGATTGGCGCGCACAGGAAGCACAACTGAATCAGTTCGATCACTTCAAGACAGCGATCGACGACCTCGGCCTGCACTTTATTCATCAACGCTCAACACATGCGAACGCAATCCCTTTATTGCTCGTTCACGGCTGGCCCGGTTCGATCAGCGAATTCACCAAGATCATTCCGCAACTCACCGATCCGGATGATGCGAGCGATGCCTTTCATGTCATCGCCCCCTCGTTACCGGGATTCGGTTTTTCCGATCGTCCACAAGTAGCCGGATATAGCCCTGAGAAAATCGCGACAGTGCTCGCAAGCCTGATGGAGAAACTCGGCTATGAGCGTTATGCCATTGCTGGCGGCGACTGGGGCGCGATCATTAATCGCCATCTGGCGAATCACTACCCGGAGCGGCTCATTGGCATGCACTCCAATATGATTCTCGCTGGTGCGCCAGCGGATGAATCAGCGAGAAACAACATCACCGACGATGAACGGGTTTTGCGCGATGCCCGCATGGCCTACATGGAGAATGAACGAGCCTATCAGCAGATTCAGGGCAGCAAACCACAAAGCCTGGGCTACGGATTGAATGACTCCCCAGCGGGGCTGGCGGCATGGATTGTCGAGAAGTTCCATGGCTGGACCGATATGCCTCAGGGAGCCGATGGCGATCTCGATGATTACTTCACCAAGGATGAGTTACTCACCAACATCGCAATCTACTGGTTCACTGAGACAATCACATCATCGGCGCGCATCTACTACGAAAATCGAAACACACCGGCAATGAAACCCATTGGCTACATAAATGTGCCAACTGGCGCTGCTATATTTCCTGCCGAAATATTCATAACACCCAAAGCCTGGGCAGAAGCAGCTTATGACCTGCGCCACTGGACCGTCATGCCACAAGGCGGACACTTCGCGGCGCTGGAACAACCGGAGCTTTACATCGAAGACGTCCGTAAGTTCTTCAGGCTACTACGCGACTAGGGTTGCCATTAAAAACAGTTTTTAAAAAATAATTAGAGCATCAGAAACAGGGGCGGATAAGCGAAAACCATGACAACAAATAATCAATCACAAACCGAAGAGATGAAAGGCATACTGGCCTGGATCGAGCGATCAGGAAATAAGCTACCTGACCCCGTTTTCATATTTGCGTGGTGTATTCTCGCAGTAGTTGTCATGAGCGTCATCGCTGCGTTCGCCGGAATGTCTGCCCTGCATCCCACGCTACTTGATTCCGCTGGCAATCCGCAGGTCATTAATGCCGAGAGCCTGCTTTCACCGAGTAATATCCAGCGATTACTGGTGGAGATGCCGGCCACTTTCGCAGGCTTCCATCCATTAGGCTATGTTGTTGTGGTTATGTTGGGCGCGGGCGTTGCCGAACGATCCGGCCTCTTTGCCACAGCCATGAGCAGCGCGGTATCCAAAGCGCCCGCAGTGCTACTCACTCCTGCGGTGGCGCTTGTCGGCATGATGGGCAATCTCGCAACTGACGCTGCCTATGTTGTACTG
>JASBUV010000052.1 GCA_030147705.1 Gammaproteobacteria bacterium | reverse complement strand
CGACCGTTGTACAGGCCAACGGCAATGGCAACCACGGTTAGCAGAATAATGGGAAGCCTGAATCGGATGACGAACTCCGACCACTGGTGAATGAGTACCTTCATTGGAAATCCCTGTTGTGAAATGGCTAGTGAAATGGCTGGCGAGGCGGCTAGTGACGAAACTCGTGATATCTTTACTATGTTAACTTAACGCAGTTAACTTAACATGGTTAACTTAACAAAGTAAAGTTTACTTAGTGAACATCCCACGTAGTTACTTCCCTGTCACCTACCTCATTGATAATTGACATTTTTTTCCGCTTCTGCGGAAGCGGTCATACGGTGTAGAAGAGAACAGTTAGGCCTTGAAAACCGACAGCCCACCATCAGCGAGCAGCGCACAACCGGTGACAAACGAGGCAGATCTCGATGCCATGAAACACACGACTTCGGCTATTTCCGCCGGCTCGGCTGTGCGCTGCAGGGCGTGCAGACCAGAAACATACGCTTTGCTCTCAGGAGAATTCGCGACCATTTCTCCCATCGGTGTGTCCGTACCTCCTGGCAGGATCGCATTAACACGAATGCCAGCTGGCCCATATTCAGCTGCCAGATTACGTGCCAGTCCTACCATGCCGGCTTTGCTTGCGGCATACGCCGACATTCCGGCAAATCCACACGTCGAGCCGACAAAGCTCGAAACAAAAACCAGATTCCCCTGTGTTGTTAGCAGATGGGGTAACGCGTACTTGGCGCAATAGAAAGCGCTGGTCAGGTTGGTGAGCAGTGTAGCGTGCCAGTCTTCCGCTGCCATCGCCGTGACATCGCCCATCGCACCCAGCGTCCCTGCGTTCGCGATCACTGAATGCAAGCCTCCCAACCGTGCCGCCGTGACTTCCATAAGCTCGGCAACCTGTGACTCTTGCGTTACATCGGCAACCTGCCAGACTGCGACTCCGCCAGCAGTCTCAATGTCTTGCACTACACGCTTCAGACGTTCCCGGTCGCGACCCGCTACCATGACTTTGGCGCCTTTGGCCGCCAAAGCCAGCGCAGCCGCTCTGCCAATGCCCGAACTCCCTCCGGTCACCAATGCCACTTGCTCTGCAAATTCCAAACTCATCGTTAGTGTCTCCTTGCTGATTTGCACTCTGTACTCTGCATACCTCGTGTAAGTGACTCTAGCCAATCAGGAAGCGAAGTACTGGCCGGATCGAGACGCTATCTTCAAGATTCATTGGCAAGGCATTCGAGAAAAAGTGACTTTTCAATTGCCAGTGTTGACACAACATGTATATGCATGTATAAATTCCACCAACTGGAGATAGCTAACCGTGTTTGACGTTTGCCTCAACTTTTCAATTCGCAAGGCCAGCCGCGTGCTCAACAAGATTTACGATCGTCACTTGCAGTCTGTCGGAATAAAGTGCACGCAGTTCACGATCCTGCGCATTATTGACTACAAGCAACAAACGACCAGTCTTGAACTTATCGACATCATGCACATGGATCAGACTACGCTTAGCCGATCTCTGAAGCCTCTCATCAGGGATGGTTTCATCGATGTCACGCCCGGTGAGGACAGGCGTTACAAGCTACTCTCGCTCTCTCCTTCCGGTACCCGAATCTTCAAACGGGCACTGAAGGCCTGGCAGGCGGCGCAGGACGACATCCGCTCGCGGCTCACCAAAAAGCAACTGGCGGAGCTACTCTCGGTTAGCGACGCAATCGCCGCACTCGATAATTGATCAAGCCGCCAGAACGTATTCTGGCGAACTCTTACGGAGATCCGAACCCGACAATCACTCACGCCCGCTTCGCAGCCCATATACTTGTATATGCATGTTTATGCCAGGCTAGCGGGGTAATTGAGAATTTAATCGCAATATACATGTATATGCATATTTAGGAGATACCATGGACACCCAACACGACCGATCGTTGATACGGGATTTCTACACTGTAGTTGTCACGCGACCCAAGCTGGTAATCGCCATCTGCCTGCTTTTGCTGATCGGGGCAGCCAGCTCTCTTCCCAAGCTGGTTCGCGATACACGCGCCGATGCGTTTCTGGCGCCAGACAACCCTGCGCTGGTATATCGCGACAGGGTAAAAGCCGAATTCGGATTGAGCGACCCGTTGGTGGTGGCCGTTGTTCGGGATGGGGAAGGCGGTATCTTCAATCCTCGCACCCTGGCCTTGATCCAGTGGCTTAGCGATGCGATCTCCGAACTTCCCAACGTCAACAGCGAACGCCTGATCAGCCTGGCCACAGAGAAAAATATTATTGGCACGGTCGATGGCATGGAAGTGCATGAATTTCTCGATCCCCTGCCACAGTCTCAACCTGAAGCCGAGGCTATCAGGGCAGCCATCGATGACTTTCCGCTTTATCAGGGAAACCTGGTAGCCAATGACCATAGCGGCTCCCTGATCGTAGTGGAGCTGATCGATGAAGATCTCGCGGAGCAAACCTACCAAAACGTCATGCAGATTATTGCAGGCGCGCCGGTACAAAATGGCGAAGTACTGCATGTAGCGGGCGAAGGTGCTGTGGCCGGCTATCTCGGCAGCTACATCGACGCCGATGCATCCAGACTCAACCCGCTAGCTGCAGTCATCATCACCCTGATCGTGTTCTTTGCCTTCCGGCGGTTCACACCGGCAGTATTTTCCAATGTCATTGTTGCCGCATCCGTATTGATGACACTCGGCATCATGGCTGCCAGTGACGTTGCGTTCTTTGTGATTACCAATGCCATGCCTGTGATCCTGATTGGCATTTCAGTCGCTGATTCCATTCACATCTATAATCGGTATTTCGAGCTGAAAGCGGAGCACAGCGATCTGGCGCCTCGCGAACTGGTTATTCGCACTATGGAGGACATGTGGCGCCCTGTCACTTTGACCACGCTCACAACCATGGCTGGATTCGTTGGCCTCTACGTTGCTGCAGACATGCCGCCATTCAAATTTTTCGGCCTCTTTACCAGTCTGGGGGTGTGTATTGCCGGTGTTTATTCGCTCCTTTTTGTTCCTGCTGTCATCACTCTCAGCAATCCCAAGCCAAGCAGGCAGTTTCAGGCGAGCCAGCAAAAGCGGTCAGAACTATTCAGC
>JASBUV010000092.1 GCA_030147705.1 Gammaproteobacteria bacterium | reverse complement strand
TTACAGTTTATTGTTGGCACGTTGCTTGCTAAACAGAATATAACGCAACTACTTTAGTCAGCCCCACGCGGAGACAGACAATGAAAACAACAACAGTGGCTTCAAGCGACAACACGCTGAACAAGCTGGAACAAGCATTTGATGTTTTCAATCAGGTATCTGCTGATCTCGGATCTAGCTACCGCGTTCTGGAGTCTCAAGTGAATGCGCTGCGTCAGGAACTCGCTGCCTCGAATTCAGCGCGAGTAAAAGAACTGACTGCCAAAGAGCAACTTGCGGCGAAACTAACAGCACTCATGGAATCACTCCCGGGCGGTGTCATCACTATCGATATCACCGGCACAGTCAAAGACGCCAATCCCGCAGCGGCTGCAATACTCGGACAATCAGTCATCGGACAGCAATGGAAGAACATCCTGGCACAGCTGACGAGTGAGCAGGACTTCATGGATGGCGAAGTGTCTTTGCACAATGGCAAGCGCATCTCAATCAGCAGCAGCGTCTATGGCGACCTCGGTGAGACCATTATCCTGCTTACTGACATTTCGGAAAACTATCGACTGAGCCACCAGATCAATCGCGAGAAGCGCTTGACTGCTCTCGGCGAGATGTCTGCCCGACTGGCACATCAGGTACGCACCCCACTCTCTTCAGCCATGTTGTACCTTTCGCATCTTTCACCGGCGCCAACCCAACAGAACGAGACGGTAACAGAAAACATTCGCAATCGACTTCGTCAGATCGAAAAACTCGTGGATGGCATGCTGTCTTATATACGAGGCGACATCAGCTCCAGCCAGAATTTCAGCATTAATGAATTGCTTCGCGAAGTTAGCGAAACCAGCGCACCTAAACTGGCCTCGGTTGGCGGCTCCTTGCTGATTGACAGCCCGGTGCAGGAACTGCAGATGCGTGGCGACAAGGGCGCGCTGAGCAACGCGCTTCTCAATCTGATCGACAACGCAATCGAAGCAACAGAAGAAACACCGCATATCAAAGTCGCCGTGAGCGAGGCAAATGGCAACATTAATATCAAGGTCGCCGACAATGGCCCTGGCATTAGCGACTATCACCGCGAAAGCATCTTCGATCCATTCTATTCCACTCGCGTGGGAGGTACCGGACTCGGACTCGCAGTAGTGATGTCGGCGGTCAAAGCACACCGCGGTGAAATCAATATCGAAAATCTGAAAACCGGCGGTACGCTTTTCACAATCTCCATCCCTCATTGGCCCGATTCAGAAACCGAAGACCTCGGCATCTGGGCCAATGATCCGGAATAAAGAGTGAATGCACACTGATTACAGCACTATCAGGAACAGGAAAAGAACTATGAGCAAAAATGTCATTCTAGTCATCGAAGATGATCTCGATCTGCGCCAGGCACTGTGCGATACCTTACGCATTGCGGGATATGCGACTCTGGAAGCCGACTCTGCAGACCCAGCTCTGCAGATACTGGAGACAGAGCGCGTCAATCTGATTATCAGTGATGTCCAAATGCCAGGCATGCACGGCGATGAACTGTTGAAGACAGTAAAGCGCAAATTTCCTGAGATTCCCTTCGTGCTGATTACTGCCTACGGCACCGTAACCAAAGCTGTTGAAGCCATACAGGCTGGCGCAGCTGACTACATCATCAAACCCTTCGAAGCAGAAGTCTTGATTGAAATGGTTGACCGCCTGGCTGTTGCCGCCCCCCGATCCGAAGGCATGATCATGGAGTCGAAGCGTAGCAGAGAATTGGCCGAACTCGGACGCAGAGTGGCAGCTACCGACGTTACCGTCATGATCAGCGGTGAATCCGGATGTGGTAAGGAAGTCTACTCACGCTACATCCATTCCTCATCAAAGCGCAGTGACAAGCCATTTGTGGCAATCAACTGCGCAGCTATTCCTGAGCCCATGCTGGAATCCATGCTGTTCGGTTACGAAAAAGGCGCTTTTACCGGTGCCTACACTGCCCGAGCGGGTAAGTTCGAACAAGCAAATGGCGGCACGCTGCTTCTGGATGAAATTTCCGAAATAGATATCGGACTGCAGGCAAAACTGTTACGTGTCATTCAGGAGAAAGAAGTAGAACGCTTGGGCGGCAGCAAGCCGATCCCTCTCGATGTTCGGATTATCGCCACAACCAACCGCAATCTGAAAGAAGAAGTAACCCAGGGCCGATTCCGTGAAGACCTGTTCTACCGACTGAATGTATTCCCCTTGCATTTGTCACCTCTCCGCGATCGAAAGGAAGATATTCTTCCTCTGACGCGTCGCTTTGTAGAAAACTACGAAACAGCTCATGGCATCAAGATCGATAGCGATGCGGAAGAAGTTCTCTTGCGCCATACCTGGCCCGGCAATGTTCGCGAACTGGAAAATGTTATTCAGCGTGCACTGATCCTGAAGTCAGGCACAACTGTTACCGCTCAGGACATCATTTTCGAAACGCCGAACGCAGTTTCCACACCGAGTGCGACAATCGAAGCCAAACCCGCTGCAGTGCTCGAATCAGATCTGAAAACCCGCGAGAAAGAAATCATCATCGATGCGGTTGCTTCTCATAGCAGCCGCAAAGAAGCTGCTGAAAAACTCGGCATCAGCCCGCGCACTCTGCGCTACAAACTGGCTCAATTTCGCCGTGACGGTATAACCATTCCATGCTTCCCGAACGAAGCACGGGCATCCTGAGGATCAGACAATGAGTGACGTAAGCATCGATCAGGTACTCAATCAAATGCGCATCCTCTCCCAGAACAACATAGTTCCGGGTGGTGGTAGCACAGAAGGTGTTGGCACGGCGAATCGTCCGGACTTTTCAAAGCTTCTTAATGAATCAATTAACCAGGTCAACAACCTTCAACAGGAAGCTTCCAATTTAAAGGTGGCATTCGAGACAGGAAGCAAGGAAGTGGACCTTCCCGAAGTTATGGTAGCTGCACAGAAGGCATCTATCTCTTTTGAAGCCATGACCGAAGTTCGTAACAAACTCCTGAATGCTTATCAGGAAGTCATGAACATGCAGGTTTAATGAGCAGTCGTTAACTCACAGTTTTCACTAAAGATTTTTCGCTATGGCTAATAACGCAATCAGCACATCCACATTCTCTCAACTGACTTCACTGAGCCAGCTGCCGCTAGTGCGACAGTTTGGATTCATGTTGATTCTGGCTGCCAGCATTGCACTCGGAACTGCAACTGTTCTGTGGTCGCGCACCGCAGGCTACACGCCACTCTACGCAAGCATGACTTCGCAAGACAGCTCAGACGTAGTTTCTGCGCTGGAGCAACGAGGCGTTCCTTACCGCATCGATAATAATACCGGGCTGGTAACTGTGCCCGCTGACCGCATTCGCGAGATTCGCATGCAACTTGCCAACGAAGGACTGCCCAGAACAAGTAGCAAAGGCTTTGATATTCTCGAAGAAGATCAGAGTATTGGTACCAGTAACTTTATCGAGCAAGCACGTTATCAGCGGGCACTCGAACAAGAACTTGTACAGACAATTAAGCAGATTCAGGGCGTACGTGATGCACGAGTCCATCTGAGCATACCTAGACAGACTTCCTTTATCCGCAATTCACGTCGCCCCTCTGCTTCAGTCATGATCGACGTGGCAGCGGTGACAGCACCCGGCGACACACAGCTATCCGGCATCCTGCATCTAGTGGCTTCCAGCGTCGCCGGAATGCAAACAGAAGATGTATCCATCGTTGATCAACGCGGCAACCTGCTCTCCGACAAAAGTAACTCACAGTTAGGCAGCACCAGTGAAACAATGCGCTATACGCGCAGTATTGAGCTGGAATACAGCAACCGAATTATCGATATCCTGACACCAATTGTGGGCGCTGGAAATGTCCGTGCCCAGGTCAGTGCGAACCTTGATTTCACATCAACAGAAACAACAGAAGAACGCTACAACCCCGACAACTCCGTAGTGCGCAGCGAGCAAGTACAAGAAGAGCGCATGGGAGGAGCTGCAGGAACCGGTAGCGTGGCACCTGGCACTCTGGCTGACGCCCCACCTCAAGATGGCAATGGCCAGGCGGCGCAACAGGCGCAGATACAGAGCGGCAGCAACGGCAACTCAAGACTGAGCTCTACCCGAAACTTTGAGATAGACCGTAGCGTCAATCACATCAAGCGAGCACCGGGTACTATTCAACAACTCTCTGTTGCGGTGCTGGTAGATCTCCAATCCGGCCAACTCGTTGACGGAACGCCCGTCGAACTCGATCAGGCCGAGATCGATCAGCGAATCCAGCGTCTTACTCAACTGGTGCGCGATTCGGTCGGCTACAGCGCTGATCGCGGCGACAGTGTCAGTGTAATCAATGAGCAATTTCTCTCACCTGAAGCCTTACCCGAAGTCACTATTCCCCTGTGGGAGCAGCCCTGGTTCTTCACCACGCTGAAGCAAGCAGGCGCGAGCATGATCGTGATTTTCCTGATCTTCGGCGTACT
>JASBUV010000044.1 GCA_030147705.1 Gammaproteobacteria bacterium | reverse complement strand
TTCTGCATCGCAGCGAGATGATCGGCGTCCTGTTTCTGAAACATTTCCATGCCATGTTGCTTGCTGAGCTCTACCATTTCTTCGAATGTCTCTGCTTTGAACTCGAGATCGCAACCGCCGCCGAGTTGCCTGCATGTCATTACTTTCACTGCTGTAATACTCCCTTAACTGAGTGTTCAATTAAGGCGCTGAGCTTAACACAGATTTGCTCGCTCTGTGCGCAGGACTTGTTAGGGAAGCGATTGGCTATATTTGGTCTGGCAATTGAGGGCTGGAGCGTTCTGATGAGGCAGAGAGGTTATTTGTATGCAGAAGTGATCAGTGTTCAGGAGAATCGCGTTGCAAGAATTGGGGCTGACAGGAAAATGAGCGTGAAGGTGATGAACAGACCCAGCATCAGTGTGCGCATAAATCCTGCCCGTGTCGCGAGTTCGGGATCGTCGAGCGCCACCCATTCCTTGTGATAGAGGAACTTGAACAGATGGATATTCGCCTTGAGGGTATTGTTGTCACCCAGATCCGGGCTACCCATGGCAACGAACTTCTCAGGATGATCCCGCTCCAGTCTCTTGAATAGCTTGTAACAGAGCAGGAGCCAGAGTGCGACTGTGCAGAAGAGGCTGACAAAGCCGACGATAAGCAGGGCTTCTATGGACATCTGGTTCGGTGAGCCAAAAAATTTAAAAGACCAGTATACGCAATCTTCGGGCCTGGGAAAGGTGTCATGTAGCCTGATCAGAAGACAATGCTGAGCTGATCGCGCTGAGTCAATTAAGCTGAGTAATCAAGCTAATCGAATAAAAAGCCAAGCGAATAAAAAAGGCGAGCCAGATCCTGGCCCGCCTTCGTGATCAACTTGTTTATCAGTTGGAGGAACGTGACATGGGGCGATAGCGCACGCCGTTGTATTCCTCATCGGTGGTCGCTTCCATCCATACAACATCGCCTTCGTAGATAGTGAGCTGATGGGCGTCCACATCGGGGTGCGCGCCGTGCCAGTGCTCGACACCCGCAGGCGTCCAGAATGGTTCGCCGGGATGGAATTCCTCGATAGCTCGCCCACGGATCTGGTGCAGGCCAATGCCTTCCTCAATCATCAGAAGTTGACCCCAGGTATGTGCATGCCAGGAAGAGCGCACACCGGCCGGGAAGAGAATGCGAATATTGCGCATATCTGGTGTCTGGCTCACCACAGGTGCGCCGCCCTGAAAATTACTGGCCTGAGCATTCAGTACATCCATCTTGGTCACCAGAACACCACTGACGAGCGCGACAGCGACCAGGCCAGAGGTGACTAGCTCTCTCACTTTGCCAGGTTTTTTGCTCGCTGCTTGGCTGGTGGAGGTCTTCATAGAGTTGGACTCGTGATTCATGGGTTCTCCGCTTCTTGTTATGAATTAATGGGCCTGCATATCAATAAAGTGCTAAGAGATACACCTGCATCTACGGGAAGTCAATGCTCCAGCAGTGAACTGAGGGCATTTTCTCTGTTTGCGCGACTGATTCTCGATAAATCTGATGGGTATTGATTTGTCCGTTCGCTTGGTTAATGCTTGGGCAGTGCCGTTGTCAAACTTGTGGATGCTGCTCAGCTTACGGAATCTGCGCAATTCACAAGAACCACAAAAACCAGTAGAAGAATAATTAGAAGAAGAATCATATGTTACTGCTGCAACAGATTGTTACTTCGAGCTTCACTCTATTCAGGATTGCCTGCCGTGCGTATCGCCCCACAAGCGCAATAGTGCTGGTGGGACTCTGTTGGGTTTCTATCAGCGCACACGCTCAGGAGATAAATCCTTTGGCCGGCAACGCGCGGGCTCAATACGCCGGTGGAGTCCTGTTTCGTGCTCAATGCGCCACTTGTCATGGGGCAGATGCCACGGGCATAGAGAGTATCGATGCACCGGATCTCACCGCCATGTGGCGCGAACGCGCTTATTCCGATCGCCAGGTCTTCGACATCATACGAGACGGGATCGCAGGAACAATTATGCCGCCTCATGATTTCACCGAGACTGAAGTCTGGATGCTGGTGAGTTTTCTGCGCAGCGTTGGTGAGTCAGGAGTTGAAAATCTTCCTGTGGCTGACAGTGGCCTCGGTGCCACTCTTTTTAACAACCACTGCGCCGAGTGCCATCGCGTGACTAACGCGGGCGGTGTCCTCGGGCCAAATCTCAGCGATGTCTTGCGCCGCAATTCACTCGCAGATATCACGGCGTCGGTTCGGCAACCATCCGCATTGATCACATCCGGTTATAAGGCGGTGCGCGTAAATACGAACGCCGGTGAGAATATTCAGGGTGTGCTCAAAAATGAAGATGCGTTCTCTTTTCAGATTGTCGACACCAATCAGCAACTCAGGGCATTCCGCAAACACGATGCCGTACTGACAGAACAGCGTGAATCCCTGATGCCAGCATTTGCGGAATCAGAGTTAAGCGAGCAAGAGTTGTTGGCCATACTCAACTATATTCAGTCAGCAACCGGAGCGACGCCATGAATTTGCGAGATGTAACGATGCAGAGCAGGAAAGCGAACGGGCGTGCCCGTAGCAAGGTCGTCGGGTTGGCAGTGTCTGCGATGCTGTTCTCAGCATCGTTAACGCAGGCACAGGATGGTCCTGACTATGAGGATTTGCTCGCCGGATTTGCCGATGCCGAGCGCTGGTTAACGTATTCTGGCGATTATTCTGGCAAGCGTCACAGTCCGCTCACACAAATCACTCCGGAGAATGTTGCGCGCTTGCGCCCGGTGTGGACATTTCAGGCGGGGACGACAACCCGGGGGCGAGGATTCGAAACAACGCCGCTCGTTGATGACGGTGTGCTCTATGTGACCGGTTCCAATAATTATGCCTGGGCTATTGATGCGCGCAGCGGGCGCAGCTTCTGGCAGTATCAGCGCAATCTTCCCAATAACCTGACCTACGGTGCCAGCGCGCCGGTGAATCGCGGCTTTGGCATGTTGGGCAACAGGCTGTTCATGGTGACTCTTGATGCCCATTTATTGGCGTTTGATCGGCGCTCAGGGGAGGTGCTGTGGGACATAGAACTTGCCGATTACCGCATCGGTTACGCAGCAACACTCGCGCCATTGGTTGTGGATGACAAAGTCATTGTCGGGATTTCCGGTGGTGAGTATGCAACCCGCGGATTCATCGATGCCTATGATCCTGAAACCGGTGCTCGGCTGTGGCGCTTTAACACCATTCCCAGGCCGGGTGAGCCAGGTAGTGAGACCTGGCCCGATGATCCTGAGATTCTCGCGCGCGGTGGCGGGGGTACCTGGATGAATGGCAGCTACGATCCCGAGTTGAATCTGATTTATTGGGGAGTTGGCAATCCCAATCCTGATTACTATGGTGATCAGCGCCCTGGCGACAATCTCTATTCCAATTCACTGGTTGCGCTGGATGCCGATACTGGTGAGCTGCGTTGGCATTATCAGTTTACCCCGCACGATCTGAACGACTGGGATTCGAACCACATGCCGGTGTTAGCCGAAATCGAATGGCAGGGCAGTTCCAGACAAGTCGTCATGGTGGGCAATCGCAATGGTTTTTTCTACGTGCTGGACCGCGTGACTGGTGAACTGTTGCTGGGCAAGCCCTTCACCGCAACCACCTGGGCGCGCGAGCTCGATGCCGATGGCAGGCCAATCATCCTCAATGATGGCAGCCAGGGTTGTCTGCCTGACCCCTGGGGAAGTACCAACTTCATGCCACCAACGTTTTATCCCGGCCTCGATTTATTCATTCTGACAGCAAGAGAAACCTGCGCGACCTTTGTACCGGAAGAACCAGCCAACCAGCCTGGGGTTGCCAATTTTGGCGGTGTCGTCTATATCGACGGCGAGCAGGGCAGTGGCGCGTTGCGCGCACTGGATGTCCACACCGGCGATCTGGTGTGGGAGTTCACTTATCCTTCACCTACATTCGGAGGAGTGATGTCAACTGCGAGTGGTCTGGTTTTCGCGGGCGATCATGAAGGTAACTTCATGGCCTTCGATGCGCAAACCGGTGAGAACCTGTGGCACTACCAGACCGGATCTCGCATCTGGGGAGCGGCGGCCATGACGTTCATGCTCGATGGTCAGCAGTTGGTATTGATTCCATCGGGCACAACGCTCACGGCCTTCGCTCTGGAGCCGCTGAATTAACTTACAGCGTTTGTCGGGATTCAGTGATCGCCTGATAAAGCGCCTGGCGTGAAGCGCTGCGTACATTGGGCACCTGTCCATTGGGGCCGCCGAAGGCCTGAATCATGCCGACAAAGACGATGTCTTCAACCGGGTCAACCCAGAACCAGGTGCCAGCCGCACCACCCCAATAGTATTCACCCTTGGAGTAGGACTCTGCGGCGACCGGATCTTCGATGATCGCGAAGTCCAGGCCAAAAGATGTGCCACCTGCCCCCAGTACGCCATTGCCCATTCCGGATGGCATCTGATTGCGATGCATGATTTCTACCGTGAGTGGCGCGAGAACCCGAACTCCATCCAGTTCGCCGCCATTGAGCAGCATCTGGCTGAAACGCAGATAATCCATTGCCGTGCCGACCAAACCGCCACCGCCTGATTCAAAAGCCTGATCGACCAGATAGTTGTTGGCGCCGCCAAAGCCTTCCTGGGGTACCAGTGTTCCACCCGGTCCGTAGCCGTAGACCTGTGCGAAACGATCTACTTTCTCCGGTGGCACATAGAAGTCAGTATCGGTCATGCCCAGTGGCTCGAAGATGCGCTCTTCCAGGAAATCACTGAATTTCTGTCCGGAGAGCTTCTCCACCAGATAGCCCTGCACATCGACCGAGACACTGTAGTGCCAGAGCGTACCGGGTTGTTGGCGTAGCGGAACAGTGGCGAGTTTGTCGATGAATTCCTGTAGTGTCTGGTCAGGATCGAGAATATTGAGCTCGTTGTATTTGTCGTCGACCGCAGAAGGCGAGAACACCCCATAAGTCAGCCCGCCCGTGTGACTCATCAGCTCACGAATAGTCATGGGGTGATTCGCTGGCTCGGTGAGAATGTTGCCGCTGCCATCTACACCGGTGGCGACTTGCAATCCCTTAAATTCGGGGATGTATTTTTCAACCGGGTCGGACAGTCTGAATTTGCCTTCTTCGTAAAGAATCATCATTGCCACGCCGGTGATCGGCTTGGTCATGGAATAAATGCGAAAGATGTCGTCTTCACTCATCGGGTCGCCAGCCTCGATATCGCGATAGCCGACGGCTGAGCGGTGGATAATTTTGCTGTCGCGCGCGGCCATCGTCACAACACCTGCGAGCTGTCCTGCATCGACGAATTCCTGCATACGCTGGGTGACGCGCTCAAGTCTGCCGGAATCCATGCCAACACTCTCTGGAGTTGCCTGCTGTAAATCGCCCGTGTGTGCAGGGGCAGACTCTGCCTGGACTGTGCTGGTGATGGTATTGGTTGGTTCACAGGCTGCCAGGCTCAGGCCAAGCAGGATGGCAAGCATTGCCCTGCGTATTGCGATCAAGCGTGTCGTAGTGTCAGACATGAAATCCCCTCGCTAATGTCCGCTGCTTTGTTATGTATCGTGTAGTTATGCTGTTTTATTGATTCTGTGTTATTCCGGGTTCTGGCTTCACGCTAAGCACGCTAAGAGAGGCGCCCGGTACTCGCGACTGCCTTCCAAGAGCCCAACTGCTCAGGATTGAAGCCGACAGCGCCTTGGCAGTGTATTTCGCTGCTTGCACGCTGTCTATCTGCGCGTCTTCGACCAAGCTTCCCAGCTTTCTATCTTAGAATCTTTCCATCTTCCCAACTTCCAATCTTCCCACGAAATTTGTTTAGGGTATTCCGTAGTAGACGAAGCGAATTTGTAATTTTGTGTGCCGGACTACGAACAAGTGCTATTATTATGTTTGAATAGCGAAACAAGAAGTTTCCCGGGTATAACTGAATTGTAATGAGAGAGGAAACGAACATGCGCCAATTGTTCCTGCCTGTTTATCTGCTGGTGAGTCTGCTGCTGTTGCCTGCTCTGGCGTACGCGCAGGCCCATGATGCCAGCATCGCCAATCACGATTTGCATTTCTATGACATCGAAGACTTCGGCATGGCTGCCGAGGACGTCAACTACTCAGAGCATATTGCGCCAATTCTTCAGGACAGTTGCCAGCAGTGCCATCGCCCGGGTGGC
>JASBUV010000039.1 GCA_030147705.1 Gammaproteobacteria bacterium | reverse complement strand
GCTTGCGATGGAGACCTGAGTCGAGTCCGGCGCTGCATGCGCCTGGATGGATTCGTGGCTTCCAACGCCGGTTTCAATCAGCAACCTGCTGTTGTAAATGGCGCATCCGATCTCATGGTCGAGGTATTCGGTGATGCTGGCCGGCACTCTCGCACTGCAGTGGGCGTGAATGAATTGCCCTTGAACGCCTGTGTTGAGGTTGCTGCTGTATTTGTTATCAACTGATCTGATGTACCGAGTCTTACTCATACCTTTTGCACCATTTCAAATCGCGGTTTCTCCCCAAGCGAAAATATCTCAAACCTTGGCTAGCCACTTCTGGAAATGGACTGTGTCTTTCAGCTGATACACTGACCCGCTGGATCCGAGCGGAAACAGCGGGTCAAGCGACTTGGAACAATCAGTTCACTGCGGAATGGAGAAGCAGGAAAATTTGGATGAAACTATTCTTCGTCTTCCTCACTCATACCCTTGCGCGCCACACCGTCGGCGCGGGCCGCTTGCGCGACTGCCTGTGCAACTAGCGGTACAACACTGGGATCGAAGACACTGGGAATAATGTAATCCGGAAGCAGGTGTGTCTCGGGAATTGCATTGGCAATCGCTTCGGCAGCGGCCATCTTCATGTTTTCCGTGATCGTGTGCGCGAGACAATCGAGCGCGCCGCGGAAGATTCCCGGGAAGCAGAGCACGTTGTTGATCTGGTTCGGGAAGTCACTGCGGCCCGTTGCCATCACCCCCACGTGCGGCAAAGCGATATCGGGCATGATTTCAGGTACCGGGTTGGCCATGGCAAAAACGATCGGGTCGCGGGCCATCTTCTTCAGATCATCGACGGTTAACACGCCGGGGGCTGATACTCCCACAAACAGGTCAGCACCACTGATCACTTCGCTCAGGCTGCCCTTCTCCCGATCCTTGTTGGTATTTTCGGCAAACCACTGTTTGGCATCATTCAACCCATCGCGCCCCTGATAGATCGCGCCCTGGCGATCGCAGCCAATGATGTTCTCTACGCCGAGTAACATCATCATCTTTGAGCAGGCCGTACCCGCCGCTCCGGCGCCCATCACCACTACCTTCAGATCTTCGGCTTTCTTGTTAACAACCTTCAGGGCATTGATCAGCGCAGCCGTGCTGACTACCGCCGTTCCATGTTGATCGTCGTGAAATACCGGAATATCCAGCTCTGCCTTCAACCGACTTTCGATCTCGAAGCAACGTGGCGCAGAGATGTCTTCCAGATTCACACCGCCAAAGGTGGGTGCCAGCGCTTTGACAATCTTGATGATTTCCTCGGTGTCTTTGGTATCCAGACAGATCGGGAAGGCATCCACATCGCCAAAATGCTTGAACAGCATGGCTTTACCTTCCATTACCGGCATGGCGGCAGCGGGGCCAATATCTCCCAGGCCGAGCACCGCAGTACCATCGCTCACTACAGCCACTGTGTTTTTCTTGATGGTCAGGTTGAACGCCGATTGTGGATCCTTGTGAATTGCCATACACACTCGCGCGACGCCCGGCGTATAGGCCATGGACAAGTCATCACGTGTCTTCAATGGTGCCCGGTTAGTGACCTCGATCTTGCCACCCAGATGCATAAGGAAGGTGCGGTCCGAATAGTGAACAAAATCTGCAATCTCCAGTGCGCGGCTGGCATCCAGCACGCTCTGGGTGACTTCGGCGTTCTCTGTGGCGATTGAAAAATCGCGTACATTCTCTTCCTTGGTGCTGCGCACCAGGTCGATTGCACCTATGTCCCCACCAGCATCGGCGATGGCCCGGGTAACGCTGGCCAGCGCACCGATCTGATTACGGAGTTTCAGGCGGATGATGAAGTTGGTGCCCAGACTTTCTTGCCCAGGATTTTGCATAGTACTCACGAAGTAGACCTCGCTGAATGATCAGGCGTATTGAACACAGACGTATTGAACTCGGTCGTATTGAACCAGGAGTTGGCTGGTCGAGTGACCGGATAGAGCGAATGTTCACAGTGTAACAGAAGGCACATGACAGAGTGAGACATAGGGCGCCGCTATCAACTGAAAACTCTTCAACTATGATTGCGGCTGAGATTTGCGAATCTTGCTTCTTTTATTAGTAATAAATAAGAAGCAAGAGCAGTTAAAAACCCGTTTGCCTGTGCGAAAACTGCTCTCCTTGTGCTAATCGGCACTGAGCGCGACAAGAAGCCGCCCATCAGTACAAACGAGCACTTCCGCCATCTTGCTTAGCTCCCTAATAAAGGGCCTCTACTGAGTACCGATCGGGCAATATCGCCAGAAGCCGCACAAATAAAGGGCTACAGAGGTTTCGCAGCACCCGGGCCCGGTTCATATTGCCCTTTTGTGCCCCCAATGATTAAATCCACATTCCCAATTTCGCCCGTTATGTCGCGATTTTGGTGCATTTAATCTACGAGGGAGCTAGTCAGGTATTCGCATGTACAACAATATTCTCGTCATAGCCGATCAGGACACCGACCGCCACGCGGCCATGCAGAAAGCTCGGGACATCGCCTTCACCAACGACATCAAGATCACTGTATTGGGGTTCGTGCCTCCGGGTGCTGGCGATACCGAGGGCGCAATGGCCGCGAAAGATGCGGCACTCCAGGCGGCAATCGACGAAGTTTTCAGTGAGAGTAAAGATGTCTCCTATCAGGTAGTCGTTGCCAGTGACATCGCAGCCTACTGCAAGGCATATACTGCGGAGCATGGTATCGATCTGGTGATCAAGACAGGCCACCGCTCTGAGAGCCTTTTCTACACCCCCACCGATTGGCAGCTGATTCGACAACTCAAATGCCCGGTGTTGATCACCACAGTGCAAAAATGGCGTGCCAAACGCAAAGTGATGGTCACCATAGATATCGGTAGTGACAACCCGGCGCAAATCGCACTCAATGAAAAGGTAGCGAAGTGGGCGGCAAGTTGGGCCGACTGCCAGCACAGTGAATTACACATCGCTTATTGCGTTGTTGTTAACGAAGCGCTGACCGAACTCGACATTGTAAGCAAGGATGAAGCGCTCGTTAAACACGAGGCCAGTGCACGCGCGAAGCTACAAGATTTTCTGGATGCCCAGGGCGTGAAATGTGCCAGCATCGAAATCGCAGCCGGATCACCTGACCGTATCTTGCCCAAATTGGCGAATAAGCTGAAAGCTGATCTGGTCGTATTGGGGAGCGTTGGGCGTACTGGTGTAAAAGGCGTATTGCTTGGTAATACGGCTGAAAAAACCATGCACAATCTGCGCACTGATCTGGCGGTCATCCACCCGGATTAGTTGTTCGGCAATCCATTCATTTTGCGGCAGCATGATCTGCCATTCGAAAATTGAGGTAGTCAGAGGCAACATCTGACGAAGTAATAGGAACCAGTTATGACAGCGCAATCACTGAAAAGTGCCTTTATCGACAATTTCCTCGGCAGCGCGCCGGGTTGGTACAAGAAAACCATTATTGCTTTTCTGCTTATCAACCCCTTGTTGCTGCTCATCAGCCCGACGCTTGTTGGCTGGTGTTTAATTCTGGAATTTATTTTTACTCTGGCAATGGCTCTGCGCTGTTACCCACTCCAGCCGGGCGGGCTACTCGCAATTGAGGCGATTATTCTCGGCCTAACCGATACCCATCATGTGCTGGAAGAAATCGAACATACGCTTGATGTGATCCTGCTGCTGATGTTCATGGTGGCCGGTATCTACTTCATGAAGAACATGTTGCTCTTCGTGTTCACCAAGGTGCTGATGAAGATTCGCTCAAAAATGGCGCTGTCCTTCCTGTTCAGCTTTCTTGCCGCGTTCCTGTCAGCGTTTCTGGATGCACTCACAGTAACAGCTGTTCTCATTGCTGTATCGGTGGGCTTTTACTCGGTATATCACAAAGTTGCTTCAGGCAAAGGCTTCAATAGCGATCACGATCACGGTCAGGATGAGTCGATCAAGGAACATCATCGTGAGGAACTGGAGCAGTTCCGCTCTTTTCTGCGCAGCCTGATGATGCATGGCGCCGTTGGTACGGCACTGGGCGGTGTTTGTACCACAGTTGGTGAACCACAAAACATTCTGATCTCCACGCGCGTTGAGTGGGATTTCATCGAGTTCTTCCTGCAGATGGCCCCGGTCACCATGCCCGTACTGGTTTGCGGCCTCATTACCTGTCTGATTCTCGAGAAGACTGGCTGGTTTGGCTATGGTGCCAAACTGCCGGAAAACGTGCGCAAGATTCTCTCCGAATTCGAACAGAATGAATCGGCCAAACGCACGCAGAAAGAAAATGCTGCATTGATTGTTCAGGCTGTTGTCGCAGTTCTGTTGGTAATTGGTCTGGCTATGCACTGGGCCACTCCAGGCATCATCGGTTTGATGGTGATTATTCTCTGTACTGCCTTTAACGGTGTTATCTCTGAGCATCAGATCGGTCACGCATTCGAAGAAGCACTGCCGTTTACAGCACTACTCGTTGTGTTCTTCGCCATTGTTGCGGTGATCAAGGATCAGGGCCTGTTCGAGCCGGTGATCACTGCTGTACTGGCACTCGATGAAGCAATCCAACCGGGCGTATTCTTCATCGCCAACGGCGTGTTATCGGCGATTAGTGACAACGTCTTCGTGGCGACAGTGTATATCGATTCCGTGACTCAGCAGTTCCAGGCTGGCGCGTTCGATCGAGAACATTTCAACTTGCTGGCGGTCGCTATCAATACCGGCACCAACTTGCCGAGTGTTGCAACACCAAACGGGCAAGCGGCGTTCCTGTTCCTGCTGACCTCTGCTTTGGCACCACTGATCAGACTGTCGTACGGAAAAATGGTCATCATGGCCCTGCCCTATACCATCGTGCTCACGATTGTTGGATTCCTCGGCGTGTTCTACTACTAAGCACGACTAGCTCCGTATAAATTCCCCCAAACCTGGGGGACTAAAGAGGCACTGATATTGAATCGATATCAGTGCCTTTTCTTTTGGGCCACTCTTTTGAAACGCACTCCAGTCGTTCGGATCCCGCTCATTGCGGCCAAGCAACTTGCACACCTGCAGAACGCTCACTTAACATTCAAAAATAAGAGCAAATAACAAACAGGGATGTACCATGAATAGCCTGAGTAAGCTGCAGGGCAATCAGCAACACCATCAGCGTGTTGTTGACAAAGCTCAATATGATCTCCTGCCGATCATTACAGGTTGCACGCTGGGGGTGATGCTTTTGTCTCTCATGCGTGATCTTTTTCTTTTTGACACGCAGGTTCGATCGTTCGCTCTATTCTATTATCTGGCGACCTATCTGGTGCTAGCTGCGCTCTGGGCCTTGCGGCAAACCCAAAAGCTCCCTGCGCATTGGGGAAACACAGTTGGTGCAATATGCCTCGGTTGCATTGCGTTGAATCCCATCATCGAGACAGTGGTCGGCGTTTATGTTGGCCCGCTGTATCTGGCGGTCTCTCTTTTTGGTGGTGCACTGACAGTTCTTTCGTTCCGACACCTCGTCGCGGTTCAAGCGCTAATTATTGTTATCTGGTTTACTGTGAATCTGAATATTGTTCCGGTGTCGCAACTACTTCCATTTCTCGTGATGAATCTATTCTCTTCTGCTCTTGGTGTAATTACTTTAAAAAAGCGACTTGGCACCTTATTTCGAATCCATTCGCTGGAGTCTCGAGTTGAAGCACTCGAGTCTATATTGCCCATGTGCGCAGGCTGCAAGAAAACGCGCAACGATGAGGGGGAATGGCTGAGCGTTGAAAGCTACATAGAGACCCACGAACAAGGCGTATCAATTACTCACGCCATGTGTCCTGAATGTATGCAGGAATACTATGGTGATGTGATTGCCAGGCATAATCTCGACCCCGCCTCCCCCCAGAAAAAGTAGTAACATAGACTTACAGAATCGCTGGCAGCCCGTCGTAACCCGTGTTTTGCGTATCCTCACGCCTCGGACACATATCGGGAACGATTGCCTTTTCCCGGTGCACGCGAAATAATGATCGACACAGAAGTTTCAGAACTCTCCTCTGGCATCATACCTGCAGTTAACCAGAGGAGAATCTTGGAGACAGCATGGAAAAGTCGATCTGGAAAGGCATACTGAACAAAACTCAGCACGAGCAGCTGAGTCTTGTCTCAGGCTGCCTGTTCGCTGTCATGATCCTGCTCACTTTGCGCGACATACTGAATTCCAGCGATTTCGAATCTAACTGGATGTACCTGATGGAGTATGCCACTCTGTCGATCGCACTCCTGATCTGGGTCGCGTCAGTAGTTAAGGTCATACCAGCAGAACTGGCTCCAGCCGCGGTTTCAGTTTCTTTGCTTTGTATATCCGTGAAGGCAGGGGTTGCCGTGCTTGTCTGGAATGAACCCGGGCCTGCCAATGTTGCGTTAACACTTTTCGGTGCCGGCTTGGCATTGCTCTCCCTGAAGCATCTGATCATCGTGCAAACCATTACGTTTGGTTTCTGGTTGGTCTCAGCGGTAATCGTGTTATCACCCAATCAGTATTTACCGATCATGGGTATAGCCATTGTTGGCGCGATACTCGGTGCGATCATTCAGAATCACCGCCTCGCCACTCTTCGTGAAATCTTTGAGTTACGCCATCGCGTGGAATCTCTGGAGTCAATCCTTCCCATGTGCGCAGGCTGCAAGAAAACCCGAATCGAGGACGGAAGTTGGGTTAGCGTCGAAAGCTATATCGAGTCCCATGACGAAGGCACAGTGATTACCCATGGCCTCTGCCCCGACTGCAAGGATGCAAGTTACGGAGAATTCTTCAAAGCCGCCGTCAACGAAGTCAGTTCAATCACAAACCAGAATCGCTAACAGGCTTACTCGTAACTCTCAATTTCGCGCTGCCAGACCAATTCGCTTGCCATCCCTGATTTCTGGCGTCTACTATCTCTGTAATCTCCTGTAAAAAAACAATCACAAGCTCTGGAGGCAGGCCACTATGACCAGATCACGATTTCCTCTCTTATTGATTCTCCTTCAATGTGTTTTTCTTCCTCAGCTGCTCTTCTCTCAGTCACAGACCAGTAATCCCTATAAGGCCATCCTGAACTGGGGAGAACTTCCCGGAGGCCGCACTATGGGCATCGTCACCGGTGTACACCCGGACCCGGACGGGGAGCATCTCTGGATAGTGGAACGCTGTGGCACGAATCAATGCGCGGGCTCGAATCTGGACCCTATTCACAAATTGAATCGGGATGGTCAGGCCGTATTGAGTCTCGGTGCCGGCCTGTTCGCATGGCCACATGGTTTTGATCTCGATGCTGAAGGCAACTTATGGGTGACCGAAGGAGCGCCAGCGGGTGATGCTCGCGGCGAAGCTGGCATGGAGTTGGGTCTGGGACACCAGGTGATCAAGCTCAGTCAATCCGGTGAAGTGTTAATGCGATTGGGGGTGGCTGGCGTTGCCGGTGATGACGATTTTCATTTCAATGGTCCCGCTGCAGTGCTCGCCGCTCCCGATGGTAGTGTCTGGGTCGCGGATGGCCATCGTGGCGGCAATAATCGCTTACTGAAGTTTTCTGCCGATGGAGAACTGCTGCTGGAGTTGGGCGGCGGGATCGATTCCTTGTCGCGCGAGAGCGGCTACTTCAATGACCCTCATGATTTAAAAATGGACTCGCAAGGTCGAATCTTTGTGGCTGACCGGGGCAATAATCGCATTCAGATCTTCGATCAGTCGGGTGAGCTACTCGATATCTGGACCCAGTTCGGCCGACCCAGCGGCATCTGGATTGATGATCAGGACAGAATTTATGTTGCGGATGGGATGTCTGGAGAGCAATGGAATCGCGGTTGGGAGCGCGGAATCAGAATAGGTAATGCGCGCACCGGCTGGGTTGAGCATTTTATTCCTGACTTTGAGACGCCCAATGGAAGCGGTATCGAATTTCTGGCCACCGATGCTGATGGCAGCATCTATGCAGGCCAGGTAGGCCGCCAACGCTTTGAAAAATATGTACTATTTCAAAATTGAAAGCACCCCTGAATTTACTTTGAATAATCCTTCAATTAATACTCAAGCCGCTGATCTAACGGGTCGTAGAGAGAAATAACCAGCGCAGTAGAGAGACTGAGAAAACCAAAAAAGTTGGCGCCGGGATACAGGTAGCGCTGCGGGACTACCGACAACGTCAAATTTTTCTGCTCTTGAAAATAGGGCAGTTGGGACAGGTGGAAAGAACCATGGGAATTTTTCAGTCCAGCATAGATGCCGCAACCGCAAGTCTTCTCCCGATGCGATCCAAATCGGATCAAGTCGCAGATCTCCGCTCTCAGGTCGCCGCTATTCGCGCCTCGCAAGCGGTTATTCAATTCGAACCCGACGGTACCATCCTCGAAGCTAACGACATCTTCCTCGATGCAATGGGTTACACGCTGCCTGAAATTCAGGGCGCTCACCACAGCATGTTCTGCACGGCAGAACATCGCAATAGTAAGGAATACAGAGAATTCTGGCGCAAGCTCGCCGAAGGCGAAGTTCAGTCTGGAGTCTTTCATCGCATCGCCAAGAGCGGTGATGACGTGTGGATTCGCGCCTATTACACGCCGGTACAAGACAGATATGGTCGGGTAGTCAAAGTCGTCAAATACGCCAGCGACATTACCGAGATTCAATTACGCAATGCTGACTATCAGGGACAGATAGAAGGTATTAATCAGGCGATGGCCGTGATCCAGTTTACAAC
>JASBUV010000038.1 GCA_030147705.1 Gammaproteobacteria bacterium | reverse complement strand
TGGCGCTTTCTTGCTGCGCGTGAGCGGGTATTAGAATAATAACAATATGAAACTCTTCAGTCGGTTCGAATCGCGTTACATGAATGCCTGTCTGATGCGTGCTGCCGGAACAGCCGCGGCTCTACTCCTATTGGTTTCCTGTTCATCGAGTGGCATCTTCCGGGCCTACAGCGGAGAGCGCCTTTCTGAATTGCAGGTGGCGCAGATTCGAGGTGAGTCCTATTCCCGACAGGATTGGCTAAATCGCTATGTCGATTCAGTCCGATTCGCGCGAGTGGATGACATGCCAATTGAAGAGAGCGCCGTCTACAACAGAGTCGAGGTCGCTCCCGGTTTCCATGATGTGCGCGTATATTTCTACTGGGATCTCGGAACGCAACGCGGTTTGGCGCAAGCACTGGTTCAATATGCCTCCACCCAGGAAACGCTATCCCGAACCCTGCGTTTCAACGCGCGAGCCGGGGAGCGCTATATCGTCAGGGCACAACCGGTATTCAAGGAAGGGCGGCGTGATATCACCAATATCGCCCATGTAAACTTCTGGGTCGAAGATAGCCGGGGGAACATAGTCGTGAGCCGTGAGGCTGGCAGTTACCTACCTCCACAGTAGTGGTCGAATTAGCTGTCTTTTCGACTGAATTGTCAGGCTATTTCTATTATCATTGCGCCTGTCCGGGCAAGATGCCGGGCGAGTCCGCATACTTCTAAACTGAATTTGAAATCCAATGGGTCTCTGACCCCTCTGCCGGGAAAACGCTGAAATGCAGGTCCTGTTCGGAGCTTCCGCTCTATCGACGTTCAAAGCTACAAAACTCCTCGCCGCGCTACAACAAACACTCCCTGAAGTACTCAGTATCTCTGCACGCTACGTCCATTTTCTGGACTGTTCGGCAGATTTCGATGCAGCAGCTTGTGATGAGCTCAATTCGCTCCTGGACTATGGGGAGCCGGCAGGAACACTCCCGAAGGTCGATCTGCAGCGCATAGTAGTGCCCCGCCCGGGAACGATATCGCCCTGGTCCAGCAAGGCAACCGACATTCTCGGGAATTGCGGCCTGAATCAGGTTGCACGTGTCGAACGTGGTGTGCTGTATGAGTTGGCTGTTGCTGAGGGGCTGTCGGTAGCTGCTCAACGTACGCTCGATGCCATGCTGCACGATCGTATGACCCAGGTAGTACTTGATAGCGAAGAACAGGCCGAGGTGCTATTCCAGCACGCGCAGCCAGCGCCGATGAAAAGCATCGACATTCTGGGTAGCGGCAAAGACGCTTTGACCCAGGCCAATGAAGAAATGGGGCTCGCGCTGGCAGTCGATGAGATCGACTATCTGTACGAACGCTTTTCCGAGTTACAGCGCAACCCGAACGATGTTGAGTTAATGATGTTCGCTCAGGCGAATTCGGAGCACTGTCGCCACAAGATATTCAATGCCAGCTGGAGTATCGATGGCGAAGAGCAGCCCAACTCGCTGTTCGGCATGATCCGCAATACCCATAAACAGTCTCCGCAGAATGTGCTGTCAGCCTATTCGGATAATGCCGCCGTGATGGGTGGGCATAAAGCCGGGCGTTTCTTCCCCGAGCCAGATTCCGGCGTCTATGCTTATCACAGTGAAGAGATTCACATACTGATGAAAGTGGAGACCCACAACCATCCTACCGCTATCGCGCCTTATCCTGGCGCGGCGACCGGGTCGGGAGGAGAGATTCGGGATGAGGGCGCTACTGGCAAAGGCGCGAAACCCAAGGCCGGCTTAACGGGATTCAGCGTATCCAATCTGAACCTGCCTGATTTGCGTCAGCCCTGGGAGAAGCCCTTGGGTAAACCTGAACATATCGCTTCCGCGCTGGACATCATGATCGAAGGTCCGATAGGGGGAGCTGCGTTCAACAACGAATTCGGCCGCCCGAATCTGTGCGGCTATTTTCGCAGTTTCGAGGAAGAAGTCCTCAATGAAAGCGGTGAGCTGGAGGTGCGCGGTTACCACAAGCCCATCATGATTGCGGGCGGTCTCGGTAATATCCGGGCTGGGCACGTGCAGAAGGGTGAGATAGCGGAAGCTGCGAAGTTGATCGTATTGGGTGGCCCGGCCATGTTAATCGGATTGGGTGGTGGTGCTGCCTCTTCGATGGCTTCAGGCACCGGTAATGAAGAACTCGACTTCGCGTCGGTGCAGCGGGACAACGCAGAGATCGAACGACGTTGTCAGGAGGTCATTGATCGCTGTTGGCAATTGGGTGACAAGAATCCCATCGCGTTCATTCACGATGTCGGAGCGGGTGGCCTGTCCAATGCGTTGCCTGAACTGGTTAAGGACGGTGGCCGTGGTGGTCGTTTCGAGCTACGCAAAGTGCCCAACGCAGAGCAGGGCATGTCTCCTCTGGAGATCTGGTGTAACGAGGCGCAGGAGCGTTACGTGCTTGCCATAGAGGCCGACGATCTCGATACTTTCGAAAAGATCTGTGCCCGTGAGCGATGCCCTTTTGCGGTGGTTGGTGAAGCGACTGCGGAAAAACATATCACGCTGGCGGATGAGCACTTCAATAACAATCCCATTGATTTGCCAATGGATGTGCTCTTCGGAAAGCCTCCCAAGATGCACAGAGATGTTGCTTCCGGGCGAGTGACAACCGAAGAATTTAAATTTGAAGGTATCGCTCTGGGCGAGGCTGTTGAGCGGGTCCTCTCTTTGCCTACTGTAGCCAGCAAGAGCTTTCTGATAACGATCGGTGATCGCACGATTACCGGTCTGGTCTGCCGCGATCAAATGGTTGGTCCGTGGCAAGTGCCGGTTGCCGATGCCGCCGTCACCGCCAGTAGTTTTGATTCTTATCACGGCGAGGCAATGGCAATGGGGGAGCGTACGCCCATCGCGTTGCTTGATGCACCTGCTTCCGGGCGCATGGCCATCGCTGAGGCGATCACCAATATCGCGAGTGCAGATATCAATGACATTTCCGATATCAAACTTTCTGCCAACTGGATGGTAGCAGCGGGCCACGGTAGCGAAGATGCCAAGCTTTATGCCACGGTAGAAGCGGTGGCTATGGATCTTTGTCCCAAGTTGGGAGTGTGTATACCGGTTGGTAAAGATTCCATGTCCATGCGAACTGTTTGGCAATCGGATGACGTGCAATGCAGCAATACGGCTCCCTTGTCGCTTATTATTTCTGCGTTCGCACCGGTGCAGGACATTCGTCGTAGTCTGACACCACAGATACGCACCGATCTGGGAGAATCGAGCTTGTGGCTGTTGGATCTGGGGCTCGGCAAAAATCGCCTCGGAGCCTCCGCGCTCACCCAGGTATTCGGACAGGTTACGGGTACTGTTCCTGATCTTGAGAATGCTGAACTATTACGTGGATTATTCGCCTGTATCCAGGCAGCACGGCACAACGAATTACTGATTGCCTACCATGATCGGTCTGATGGTGGGTTGTTCACTACCATTGCAGAGATGTGTTTTGCCGGGCATTGCGGTGTTGAAGTGGATATCACTCCGTTAGCCGATCAGTCGGCATCCGATGCTCAGGCGGTGTCGGTGCTTTTCAACGAAGAACTTGGCGTTGTTGTTCAGGTGCTTGATGCACATCAGGAGGAATTCCTTGCGCTGGTGGCAGATAATGGTTTGCAATCGATTTGCCACAGATTGGGAAGTCCTGTCGATAACGAATCGATTACGATTTCTGCGCATGGTACACCGCTGTATACGAACTCGAGGGCCGCGCTACAAAAAATCTGGGCGGCAACGAGCCATCAGATACAACGCATACGTGATAATGCCGATTGTGCGGACGA
>JASBUV010000037.1 GCA_030147705.1 Gammaproteobacteria bacterium | reverse complement strand
TATCAATGTCCCCGAGATGGATCACAAGGAGGTCCACTCGCTGATCTACGAAATCATGAACGACAAGCAGCGCAAGGACTACGAAGAGTTTCTGGAAACAGACTTCTCGTTCGAAGTGCCCGGGCTCGCACGATTTCGTGTGAACGCATTTATTCAGAACCGGGGTGCAGCAGCAGTATTTCGTACCATTCCTTCCAAAGTGCTCTCGATGGAGCAACTGGGCATGGGCGATGTGTTTCGCAAAATTGCCGAAGTGGCCCGAGGCCACGTGGGGGTGACAGGGCCAACTGGTTCAGGTAAGTCGACCACGCTTGCGGCGATGATCGATTACATCAACGATACCAAGTACGAACATATTCTCACTATCGAAGACCCGATCGAATTTGTTCATCAGTCAAAGAAGTGTCTGGTGAACCAGCGCGAAGTACACCGCGATACACACGGCTTCAATGAGGCGCTGCGTTCAGCGCTGCGTGAGGACCCCGACATTATTCTCGTTGGTGAGCTGCGTGACCTGGAAACCATTCGCCTGGCACTGACCGCAGCCGAAACGGGCCACCTCGTGTTCGGTACGCTGCATACCACCTCGGCAGCGAAAACCATTGACCGTGTGATCGACGTGTTTCCTGCAGCGGAAAAAGACATGGTGCGTTCCATGCTCTCGGAATCCTTGCAGGCGGTGATCTCACAGACGCTACTCAAGAAGCCAGGTGGCGGACGGGTCGCGGCGCACGAAATCATGATCGGCACACCAGCGATTCGCAACCTGATCCGTGAGGACAAGGTTGCACAGATGTACTCTGCCATTCAGACAGGTGCAGGTGCGGGCATGCAGACGCTGGATCAATGCCTGAAGGAATTGTTGTCGAAAGGGCTGGTAACGCGAGAAGACGCCAAAACCAAGGCGAAAATGCCAGAGAATTTCTAGCCCGAATTACTCGGGCGTTCTGCTGCGCAACTCGCTAAACCAGTTTTCAAGAATGATCTGTGCAGCGATGTCGTCTATCGCAGCTTCCTTGTTGCCATCGCCGGCTTCGAAGAGTTGCTCCTTTGCTGCTTTCGATGACAGTCGTTCGTCCATGCCAAACACGGGCTTGTGAAATCGGCCATTGAGGCGATTGCCAAACTTCACCGCCCGCTGCAACAAGTCGCTCTCGCTGCCATCCATGTTGTAGGGCAGCCCGACTACAAACACTGTCGGTTGCCACTGCTCAATCAGCTTTGCAATCTGATCCCAGTCTGGAATTCCATCGCGTGCCTTCAATATCGCCACGCCTTGTGCGCTACCGGAAATGCTCTGTCCGCTGGCCACGCCAATGCGCTGCGTGCCGAAGTCAAACGCCAATGCGCTGATGGCAGAATCCGCAGGGTTTGTTTCCGGAAACCGGGGGAGCAGTGAAGAAGGCGTGGAGGGCATAGTTGCAACTATCAATAAGGATATGGGCGCTGACGATGGCAGGCGAGAGCTATGGCTGGCAGCCCCCGCATTGTCTCAGGAATGACCTGCTGCAGGGGAAATCTGCTGCATGTCGATGCCGAGTATGGCCGCGGCAGCTTCTGCCTTGTTGGCGTAGTCTTTGGAAAATAACAAATCAGCATCGACAGGCGCAGTCAGCCAGGCATTTTCGCTGATCTCCCGCTCCAGCTGCCCCGCTTCCCAGCCGGCGCAGCCCAGCGCGACGAGGTAATTTTTCGGTCCGTCGCCCCGTGCAATATCCTGCAAAATTGTGCGCGACGTGCAGATGGTAATCGAGGGAGTTACTGCAATCGAGGATTCCCAGGATTCACCTGCATCGTGAATAATAAAACCCTTGTCGCGCTCCACCGGGCCACCGGCCAACACATGCTCAGTACGAAAAGCCCCTGCGCTCGGGCAGACGATATCTAACTCATCGAAGATATCGGCGACGCTTGCCTGCAAGGGTTTGTTGATCACAATACCCAGCGCGCCTTCTTCATTATGTCGCCAGAGATACGTAACGGTATTGGCAAAATAGGGATCTTCCAGTTGCGGCATGGCAATCAGGAATTGATTTTCGAGGAATCCGCTTTCGAAGTTGTCTGTTGCCACGGGGTGAGCCTGCTGTGTGCCTGATTTCGGTGCATTCCGAGCGCTGTAGCCCGGAACTGATTGATAATCGACTAATAACTGGTAAATGCGTTTCCTTCGTGGAAGCGCCAGGTACGAATGATTTCGAGTATATCAGCTTCGGCCAATAATTCCTCCGGGAAGGGTTCGAAAGGCGCAGCCAGATTGACGATCTCGACCGCTGCCTGATCCAGCAGGTTATGACCCGACGATTCCAGAATCTGAATATCATTGACTGAGCCATCGGGCAGTATCGATACCAACAGGCGAAGGCTGCCATAAATTCTGTTGCGCCGCGCCTGCTCCGGGTAGTTGATGTTTCCGACCGCTTCGATACGGCGACGCCAATTGTCGAGATAGAGTGCGTCATGGCTCTTGCGCGTAGATGCGGACGAAATCGTATAGCGCCGCGGGCGATTGGCGTAGGCCTGACGGCGGCGATCGAGCTGAGCTTGCAGACTGGCGATCGCGAGACTCAACTCCTGCGGAGTGGCAGATTGGTCCAGTGGCTGCTCGCGCTCCGGCTCGAGTTCTTCCAGTTGCTGACGAACGTCTCGCTCGTCGGCAAACGTTGAGATCACCGCAGTGTCCTGTACCGGAATCTCATTTTGTACTCGTGGGGATTGTGCAACTGGCACAACTTCATTGATCTGATCGTCATTGAAATCCGACTGAAAGGGGGTGCTCGGAGCGGCAGGCTCGTCCAGATTGCCACTGCCCACCTGATTCTCTTGAGCGAGGAAATCGGCATCGTCGGGCGCCATTTCGCTGCGATACTGCGCCATGGTGACTTCCAGCACAGGCTGGCTAACAGAGTCGCTCAGGTAGCTGAAGCCTATGCCGAGGATCAGGATGGCGTGCGCGCAGGCAGACAGAAAGACTGTAAAGCCGAAGCGTTCACTGCTCAGTTCCGCATCTTCCTCGTTCATACCTGACCTGTCGTGTTCCAGTGAGGGTTATAGTCCAGTGAAGGTTGTAGAGAGCCCGGCGTCAATTCAGTTTGCTGGCGATACAATCCATCAATTGCCCGGCGATATCCAGATCATAGGCGCGGTCGATCTCGCGGACACAAGTCGGGCTGGTGACATTGATTTCGGTAAGATAGTCCCCGATCACATCCAGTCCGACAAAGAGTAAGCCTTTCTCTCTTAATGTCGGTCCAACCTGTTCACAAATCCAGCGATCTCTGTCACTTAATTCCTGCGCGACGCCGCTACCTCCGGCGGCCAGATTGCCGCGGCTCTCTCCCTGTGCCGGAATCCGTGCCAGTGAATAGGGTACAGGCTCACCATCGATCATGAGGATCCGTTTGTCGCCAGCCTTGATCTCGGGCAGATATTTCTGCGCCATGATTTGTTGTTTGCCGCCCTGTGTCAGGGTTTCGATGATGACGCTCAGGTTGGCATCGCCTTCCTGCACGCGAAAGATTGACGATCCACCCATGCCATCCAGCGGTTTGAGAATGACATCCTTGTGTGTTGCATGGAACTTGCGCAGCTGGCGAGCGTCGCTGGCCACCAACAAATCCGGGCAACATTGGGGGAACTGGGTGGCAAAGAGCTTCTCATTGCAATCCCGCAGGCTACGAGGGTCATTCACAATCAAGGTGCCTTCGCGCTGGGCCTGCTCCAACAAGTATGTGGAATAAATATAGTCCATGTTGAACGGCGGATCTTTGCGCATCAGTACGACATCAAGCTCGGCAAGCGCCAGATCGCTCTGGTCACCAAAAGTGAACCAGTCTGCAGGATCATCGCGCACAGTCAGGGCTTGTGTTGTTGCCCGGCTTTGCCCCTTGTCCAGATACAGAGAGGACTGCAACATGTAATGAATCTGCCAACCCCGTTTCTGCGCGGCCAGCAGCATGGCCAGCGTCGTGTCTTTTTTGACAGTGATGGATTCAATCGGGTCCATGACCACGCCCAATTTGATGCTCATAAAAGATTCCTGGAATGAAAGGATAGCGCAGGGGTGTTTAGCAACGACTCTGCAGGATGCCTGTACTCGTCACGGCTATTCAAGTCACTGGGTACGGGTACACAGCCCAAATCATAGCGTAATTTCGGGGGTCGCCCCAACAGCCAATCACCTTTCCATGCTTGCTGTTCGCTGGCTATAAGCGGTATTGAATACCTCTGGGTAGTCTCGTTGCGGCGACAATCAGTCTATAATAGGCGATTTGCTCGATAGTGGTATTGGTCTTGAGAACACTGGGTTTTATCTGGGGAATTGGCGGGGTGCTCCTGCTCTTGTCGACGGCAGTCGTACGCTTGTCCCCGTACGTGCTGGAAATGGGCATAAGCTCGCTGGATACCGTCCACTGGCTGGCACTGGTCGTTAGTGTTGTTTTTATGGCCTACACCGAAGGGTATCGCGGCTTTTATCTGCAGTTTTCTCCGCGCGTGATAAAGCGCGCAGCCAGCGTTGGCTCCAGCACCAATATTCTGCATATCTTGTTGGCACCGCTATTCTGCATGGGCTTTATACATGCGACCCGCAATCGCAAGATTGCGGCGTATGCCCTGACCAGCATGATTATCTGTTTTGTCATAATCCTGCGTTATGTTCCTCAGCCATGGCGTGGCATTATTGACGCGGGTGTCATCGTCGGCCTGATTCTGGGCATTTTGTCACTGCTGTATTTCGTGTTTGTCGCACTGCGAGGAATCGATCGAATCAGCGTCTCACCGGAATTCCCTGCTGATTCTTCATTGCTAAACTCATGACTGAACAAAAAGGCAAGAAAAGTTGCGCGGTGGTAGTTACCTATCAGCCGGACTTTACTGCCTTGCTGAAACTGCTGGGTCAGCTCAACAAGGAAACCGACTTTGTTGTCATCGACAACGGCTCAACAGAGATTGATCGACTGGCAGAATCGATTACCGCCTATCAGCGCTGCCGCGAACTCATCGAACTGGACTCCAATGTCGGTTTGGCCAGGGCGCTCAATATCGGTATCGAGTGGGCGCAGCAACACGACTGTGACTATGTCTTTCTCTTCGACCAGGACAGCAGCCTGTGCGATCTTTTTGTGAGTCGCATGATTAAGGCAGTGGCATACGCCGAGCAATTCAGCAAGAAAGGCATTGCCGCGCTCGGGCCACGCATCATCAATCCACAAACCATGCGGCAAACCCCCTTCAAGCTTTTCAATCGCCTGCTGCTGCGCAGTGATCGCCACTTCGCACAGTGCGACAAACATTTCCGCGCGGATTTTCTAATTACATCTGGCACCTTGTTGGTGTTAAAGCATGTCAACGATATCGGCCTGATGAAGGAATCCTACTTCATCGACAACGTGGACCTGGAGTGGTGTTTTCGTGCAAGCAGCAAGGGCTACGACCTGGTCGGAACCGACGAGGCGATTCTCTATCATGCAATTGGTGAGCGCAGCAGTAACCCTCTGGTACGTGCCGGTGTCATGGCACAACACAATCCCTCGCGTACCTACTATTCCAGTCGTAATCGCATTCATCTTTATGGTGTTGCCTATTCGCCACTTGGCTGGAAACTGCGCGATGTGCCTCGATTTACCCTGAAAGCGTGCTGGCTATTACTCACATCGCCACAGCGCCAGCAATACTGGCAAAATATCCGCAGCGGTATTCGCGACGCCCGGTCCTTGGGTTGAGAGATGAAGCGTAAGCAATGAATTCACAGCCCAGACTCATAATCCTGCTGTCTACTTACAATGGCGAGAATTTCCTGAGGGCGCAGCTCGACTCCTTGTTCGCCCAGACCTATCCGGACTATGTCATTCTTGCCCGCGATGATGGTTCACAGGACGCCACAAAGAAAATCCTTGCGGACTACGCAATACGTTCACCCGACAAACTGAAAATCATCAGAGACGATTCCGGCAACCTCGGCGCCAGCGGCAGCTTCGCCTTCCTGATCGACTATGCGCTCAGGCATAAAGCGGAATTCGATGTCGAATCAACTTATCTGATGTTTTGTGATCAGGATGATGTCTGGCACGAAGACAAAATGACCAAGCAAGTCAATGCGATGCTTGCCACCGAAGCCGAAGAGGGAAGTGCGCGGCGCGGCACGAAACCGATTTTGGTGCATAGTGATTTGCAGGTTGTTGATGAGAGTCTGCGGTTGATCGCCGAATCAATGGCACGGTATCAGGGGCTGGAAACCAGCCGAAACAGTTTCGCCAATCTGTTGATCAGCAATCTTGTGACGGGATGTACAGCCCTGATCAATGAAGCGCTGGCGCGCAAGGCATTACCGATTGCTGATGATGCGATTATGCACGACTGGTGGTTAGCGTTGGTGGCTTCCTGCTTTGGCAAGATCGTCTATCTCGATACGCCACTGGTGCAATACCGTCAGCACGGCAGCAACACAATCGGTGCAAAGGAGCAGATCGCGTATCGCATGAAAACGATGAGTTACTGGCGGAAGGTGCTTGATCTGACAGCGAACCAACACTTGAGTGAAGTAGCCTTACAGGCGCGTGCTTTTCGCGACCAATACTCGCAAGAGCTTGATCGCAGTCAAAGGCGCGCCTTGAATTACAGCAGCAAGCTGGCGATCAGGAACGGATTCATACAGCGGTTGATCTTCCGGGCTATACGCAAGCTCTAGGCCGAGGAGGTCAGGATCAGGCGGATTCCTGCTTGATCTCAGCCAGTTCACGATCCAGAACGGCACCGACTACCCGGCCGATGAAATCGAGGAACAGGGTGTCCAGGTTGACGTTGAAGTAGTTGTCTTCGCGATTGCCAAAAGCCAGCAAGGCCAACACTTCACTGTTATTCATCACCGGGCAGATCGCGGTTGAGCGAATGGTCTGCTCGCTTCCTGGGAACAGGTAGGCTATCTGTTCAGCATTGATCGCGCCGCAGTGAGTGCGCTTCAGCCGGAACACGTCACCAAAATCCCTACGCAGGTTGGCTGCCGATTCTCTGCGTGTAGCGGGTGAACTGTTGAGCCCGGGATGATCGATCAGAATGATTTCGCAGGCATCGATGTTGGCGTGATTGGCCAGTTGATCCTGGGTGACGCTGGCGATTTCGGTAACGTTCTCTGCACGAAGCAAGGCCAGTACCAGATTGCGCGTGGTATCGAAAAGTTGATCGTTGTTGCGCGCATTCTCGAGCAGATTGTTGAGCTTTTGTCGGGCCTCAATTCCCTGTTCACGGAGCACTGTCACCTGTCGCTCCATCAGTGAGATTGCCTTGCCGCTTTCGTGTTGCAGAGACAGACTGGCTAGCAGCTCATCCTGTGTGGCAAAAAACTCCGGATTGGCGCGCAGGTACTCGGCAACCTGTTCCGCTGTCAGCTCAGCGCTGTCAGCTCCTGACTCGGAAGCGTTGTCCTGCTTTGCATTGGCCAGATCGTTCGTCATAGCTCGATTATCCCCTCATATACTGTCGTCGTTGGCCCTGTCATGACGATGGCTTGCTCTTCGCCAGGCCACTCTATGCGTAGCTCGCCGCCACGCAAATTCACTTTGACACTGGCACTTAGGCGTTCAAGCAGGCAACCGGCAACCACTGCTGCACAGGCGCCAGTACCACAGGCCAGTGTCTCTCCTGCGCCGCGCTCGAATACCCGCAGACGAATCTCATCGGCAGACAGAATCTGCATGAAGCCGACATTGACCCCCTCCGGGAAATCGGGGTGTGCGCCGAGCGCTTCCCCTATCTCTGTGACGGCCGTTTTATCCAGGTCTTCAACAATCAGTACCGCATGTGGATTGCCAACGGAGAGCGCCGCGAACTCTACAGTCTGGTTCTGTCCAGCGATGTTTATTTGTCTTGTGTAGAGATTGCTCCGTTGGTCCGCAACAAAAGGAAGTGCAGAAGGCGTAAAATCCGGGGCGCCCATATCGACGCTCACCAGCCCATCCTCTGAGCAGTGCAGCTCGAGAATGCGATTAACGGTCTCTACCTTGATCACGTTTTTGGTGGTAAGGCCTTTTTCGCGCACGAAAGTCGCAAAGCAGCGGGCACCATTACCACAGTGTTCCACCTCGCGGCCGTCCTGATTGAATATCCGGTACTTGAAGTCTACGGATGGATCACTCGGAGGCTCGATCACAAGCACCTGATCACAACCCACGCCCAGACGTCGATTGCCGAGCAATTGAATATGCTCGGTAGTCAACTCGATTGGATTCGAGATCAGGTCCAGCATGACGAAGTCATTGCCGAGACCGTGCATTTTGGTAAATGGAACATGCATGAACTGCTATCTCTTGATTCGCTATTCGGGTGTGAACGAGTCGAGTTACTCGGGCAAGCAGGACTCGCCCGCCAATAATTCATCGACTGTCTCGCGCCGTCGCACCAGATGCGTTGTTGAACCGTCCACCATGATTTCAGGAACTCGCGGGCGCGTATTGTAATTGGAACTCATCGCAAAGCTGTAAGCTCCTGCCGAGCGCACAGCCAGCAAGTCGCCTGCTTCGATGGTGAGTGCACGATCCTTGCCGAGAAAGTCTCCGGATTCGCACACTGGACCAACCACGTCATAACGTCGGCTGACACCGCTGCGCCGGTTCACCGGAATGATCTCCTGCCAGGCACCATACAGGGCAGGTCTGAGCAGATCGTTCATCGCCCCATCAATAATGGCGAAATTCTTGTGCTCGTTCAGTTTGAGATACTCCACCTTGGTCACGAGAATTCCGGCATTGGCTGCGATCGAGCGGCCGGGTTCGACCATGAGTGTCAGGTCGCGATCGGTAAAACGGGTACGAACCTCGGCCAGCAATTCACTCGGATGGGGAGGTTTCTCGGCATCATAGGTGACGCCGAGGCCACCACCCATATCGAAATGTTTGATCACGATGCCCTCGGAAGCCAGTCTGTCGACCATGGCCAGCAGGCGGTCGATAGCGTCCATAAAGGGGCCGAGCGAGGTGAGCTGCGAACCGATATGGCAGTCGATACCGACGATTTCGATACCCGGCAGGGTCGCGGCGTGACGGTAAACAGCCATCGCCGTATCGGCAGCGATGCCAAACTTGTTCTCTTTCAGACCCGTGGAGATGTAAGGGTGCGTACCCGCATCCACGTCCGGATTCACACGCAGAGAAATCGGTGCACGAACGCCGCGCGCTGAGGCGATGGTATTGATACGCTCCAGTTCTGCCTCAGACTCGACATTGAAACAATGAATGCCTTTGTCCAACGCCATCTCGATTTCGGCCTCGGTTTTTCCGAGGCCTGAAAAAATCACTTTCGCTGGATCGCCGCCAGCCTGAATCACCCGCTGCAGCTCACCACCGGACACGATATCGAATCCGGAACCGAGTCTGGCGAGCAAGTTGAGCACTGCGAGATTCGAATTGGCTTTGACGGCATAACAGACCAGA
>JASBUV010000028.1 GCA_030147705.1 Gammaproteobacteria bacterium | reverse complement strand
GATCAGGCCTTTCGGGCGCAGTTCGAAATGCTCACGCACCAGGTCAGTAATCTTGGCGTTAGCAATTTTGCCAGTGCCGAAAGTGTCGACACTGATCGACGTCGGTTCTGCCACGCCGATGGCGTAGGACAGCTGCACTTCGCAGCGCTCGGCGATGCCCGCGGCAACGATGTTCTTGGCGATATAACGCGCAAGATAGGCTGCCGAACGGTCGACCTTGGATGGGTCCTTGCCAGAGAAGGCACCACCACCGTGACGCGCCATACCGCCGTAGGTATCGACGATAATCTTGCGCCCGGTAAGACCGCAGTCTCCCTGTGGGCCGCCGATCACGAAGCGACCGGTTGGGTTGATGAAATACTTGGTATTGCTGTCGATCCACTCTTCAGGAAGAACCGGCTTGATGATTTCCTGCAGTACCGCTTCGCGCAGATCTTTCAGGCTGATCGAATCACGGTGCTGGGTAGAAAGTACTACCGCATCAATGCCGACTGGCTTGCCGTCTTCGTAGCGGAAAGTGAGCTGGGATTTCGCGTCCGGCTCCAGCCAGGGCAGTGTGCCGTTCTTGCGTACTTCTGCCTGACGTTTCACAAGCAAGTGCGAATAATGAATCGGGGCTGGCATCAGCACGTCAGTTTCGTTGCTGGCATAACCAAACATCAGGCCCTGGTCGCCCGCGCCTTGCTCGTGGTCCTCAGACTCATCAACACCCATGGCGATATCGGGAGACTGGGCGCCAATGCCGTTCAGGACAGCGCAAGTATGGCTATCGAAACCACTTTCTGAGTGGTTGTAACCGATATCGTTAACGACTTCGCGCACGATGCTTTCGACATCGACATAGGCTTCAGTCGTAATCTCGCCGGCCACGATAACCATGCCGGTCTTGACCATGGTTTCGCAGGCAACACGGGAATTTTTGTCTTCAGCCAGAAGGGCATCAAGAATGGCGTCAGAGATCTGATCCGACATCTTGTCGGGATGACCTTCGGAAACAGATTCTGAAGTAAACAGGTGTGATTCTGCCATGTAACTTTCCTTTCTTTTAAGAGCTAGTAGCTAATGTAGGTAAATTGAATGCGATTAAACGTCATGTGTCCCACGTTTGAAGACACGAATTTGTATTTGAAAACCGTTGCGCAGTTGCAGGTACGATCCCTGATCGATTACCAGCCCTGCATCTTCTGCCCAGCGATCCAGGTCTTGCTTCTCGAATCCCAGCCAGAGGTCACCACAGGATTCGCGCACCCAGTCCTGATCGTGTGGAGCAAGCTCGACAATCAACAAACTGCCGCCCGGCTTCAACAACTCTGCACAGTCCTGGAAAGTCCGTGCAGGTGATGAGATGTGATGCAGAACCATCTCGAAAATAATCAGGTCGCTGCTGATCGCCTGGGTAAGCGCGACACTGGTATCGCCGTGCAGCAATTGCACGTGTTCATGCCCGGTTTCCGCGATTGCTTCGCGGCAGCGTTCGAGCATGTCTTTGGAATTGTCCAGCCCGGTCAGCCCGGTAAATTTCCCAGCGAGTTCGACGAGCAGATGCCCTTCGCCAGGGCCCACCTCCAGCACCTCGGCATCGCTCTCCAGTCCCAGTCCGTCGATCACATCATGCAGCACGCTCGCATATTCATCGTGAGCGACAATCAGTCCCTGCTTCTCGCGGAACTTGTTGGCGTGCCGGTTGAAGAAATTCAGCGACAGCTGCGAGCGCTCCATCTGAATCTGGCGAATCTTGTGTTCGCTATCCGGATCCAGAGGCAGCCGATCGATTTCTTCAAACACTGCGCGTTTCAGTTCGAGATACGGGTCTTCGTCACCGAGAAAAGCGCGTCGATAAAAAATCGAATTGCCTTCGCGGCGCGTCGACACCAACTGCGCGGTCGCAAGGATCTTCAGATGGTGACTCAGTGCCGACTGGCGAATATCGAGAATGCGGCACAGCTCAAGCACCCCGAACGACTCATGCATCAACAAACGCAGAATCTGCAGGCGCAGCTGATCCGCCAGGGCCTTGTGCAGACCGGTGAGCTGTTCCAGTGCGGTGCTGTCTGTCGCCAGCTCGCTGTTGAGTGCTGCATTGCTCAAAAAGGGGGTAACCTGAATATTGCCGATTGGACCACGATCTCGGGGAGATCAGCATGTTAATGGGGCCGTTTACTGGGGCGGTACCTTAACAGGTCTGATTTCCGGATTCAAATCTATATCAAAATATTTTGATATAGATTGCAGGATAGTCTAATCAGCCATAATCAGGACGCTCAGGGAGAAAGGGTAAATCCTGCCCGATTTTGGTAAGAACAGTCCCTGAGCCGGTGGCATATTCGCCCTAGGTGCGGGAAAATAGCGCCCGCTCTCGGTTGTCCATAACGCCGCACAGTCCGGTGTGCATGGATCACCCCCAGAAACCCGAAATTTCCAGCCTTGCAGGTCTGTATGCAGATCAGGCCCGGCAAGTCTGTGAAATAGATTTACGACAGTCGCTCACACCGACAAACAAGGAGTCTCACGAATGGCGGATAACGCTATCTCCCGATCCGAACGCGCAAATGCGATCCGCGCATTGAGCATGGATGCAGTACAGAAGGCCAATTCAGGGCACCCGGGTGCACCGATGGGAATGGCCGACATAGCTGAAGTCCTGTGGTGTGACTATCTGAACCATAACCCGGGCAATCCCGGCTGGTTTAACCGCGACCGTTTCGTGCTCTCCAACGGGCACGGCTCCATGCTGATCTACTCTTTGCTGCACCTGAGTGGCTACGATCTGCCGATTACGGAACTGGAAAATTTCCGCCAACTCGATTCCCACACGCCTGGCCACCCCGAATATGGCGACACTGTCGGCGTGGAAACCACGACCGGCCCACTGGGTCAGGGGCTCGCCAATGCGGTAGGCATGGCAGTCGCGGAAAAGACGCTGGCAGCGCAATTCAATCGCGACGGCTTCGATATCGTCGATCACTATACTTATGTATTCACCGGCGACGGCTGCCTTATGGAAGGCATCTCGCATGAAGTCTGCTCACTGGCTGGCACGCTCAAGCTGGGCAAGCTGATCGTGTTCTACGATGACAACGGCATCTCTATCGATGGCGAAGTCCAGGAGTGGTTCAGTGACGACACCAGCGCGCGCTTTCAGGCCTATGGCTGGCAGGTGCTGTCTGTTGACGGGCATGACCCGGAGGCAATCAGCAAAGCGATCGCACAGGCCAAAGCCGAAACGAACAAACCAACACTGATCAGCTGCAAGACCATTATTGGCTTCGGTTCGCCCAACAAGCAGGGCACGGCGGCCACACACGGTGCGCCACTGGGCGCGGATGAAATCGCCGCTGCCCGCGAGCAACTTGGCTGGCCGCACCCGCCGTTTATTATTCCCAAGGAGATCAAACAGTCCTGGGACGCGACCGAGAAAGGCTTTCAGGCCGAAACCGCCTGGAAGGAAAAGCTGGTCGCTTACGAGGAAGAATATCCGGAACTGGCAATGGAGCTGGTGCGTCGCATCAAGGGCCAACTACCGGGATATTTTGAGGAGCGCGCCTGGGAATTCATCAAGGCGACGCAAGCCAATGGCCAGGATATCGCCAGCCGCAAAGCTTCCCAGAATTGCATCGAAGCCTTCGCAGCCATGTTGCCGGAGTTGATCGGCGGTAGCGCTGACCTCACTGGCTCAAACCTCACCAACTGGTCTGGCAGCACGCCGATCACCGAGAAAGCGAGTGGCAACTACATCTATTACGGCGTACGTGAGTTCGGCATGACAGCCATGGCGTCCGGTATCGCCCTGCATGGCGGTCTGATCCCCTACACGGCGACTTTCCTCATCTTCATGGAATACGCACGCAATGCAGCACGCATGGCGGCGTTGATGAAGCAGCGCAGTATTCTAGTTTATACCCACGACTCGATTGGCCAGGGCGAAGACGGCCCGACTCACCAACCGGTCGAGCAGCTCAGCAGCCTGCGTGTCACACCCAACATGTCAGTCTGGCGCCCAGCGGATGATGTGGAATCGGCAGTGGCCTGGAAGGCCGCACTGGAGCGGCAGTTTGGTCCCACAGCGCTGGTTTTCTCCCGTCAGGGATTGCCACATCTGGCGCGCAACGATGAGCAGGTCGCGGCCATTGCCCGCGGTGCCTACATCCTCAAGGATTGTGAGGGCGAACCGGAAGCGATCATTATCGCGACGGGTTCGGAAGTCAGCATCAGCCTTGCTGCCACTGAAGCGCTGCAGGCCGAAGGCAAGGCAGTACGTCTGGTCTCCATGCCCAGCGTGGACGTCTTTGAAAGCCAGGATCAGGACTATCGCGATGCAGTGCTGCCGCCTTCCGTGCGCAAGCGCATTGCTGTCGAAGCGAGTGCAGTGGATTACTGGTACAAGCTGGTCGGGCTGGACGGCGCCGTAGTCGGCATGAGCACCTTCGGAGCCTCTGCACCGGGCGGTGCGCTGATGAAGAAGTTCGGCTTTACCGCTGAGAATGTCGCTGAACAAGCACGCAAGCTGATCGGGGGCGCCTGACCCCCGTCTCTAATCCCGGACAGCCGTCCGGCAGGTCTGAGCAAAAGGGCTACACAGCATGAGTTATCGAATCGCCATCAATGGTTATGGCCGCATCGGTCGCTGTGTGCTGCGCGCGTTTTATGAGTCCACCAACTATGCCGATCTGCGCATAGTGGCGATCAATGACCTGGCCGATAGCCGCACACTTGCCCATCTGACTCGCTACGACAGCACCCATGGCCGCTTTCTCGGCACTGTGGAAGATCGGGGCGAGAATCTGTTGGTGAACGGCGATGCGATCAGCGTGTACCGGCAGGAACAGCTGGAACAGCTCGACTGGCAGAGCCTCGATGTCGACCTGGTCATGGAATGCAGTGGCGCCTTTACCGATCGTGCCCGCGCGGAAGTGCATCTTGCCCAGGGTGCAAAACGCGTCCTGTTCTCGCAACCGGCCGAGAGTGATGTCGACAACACGGTAGTCTGGGGCGTGAATCACGAGACGCTGTCCAGTGAACACAAGATCGTTTCCAACGCATCCTGCACGACCAACTGCATCGTACCGGTGCTGGATGTGATCGATCGTCACTGTGGCATCAAATCAGGGGTGATCACGACGATACACTCCGCCATGAATGACCAGCCAGTGATTGACAGTTTTCACCACAACGATCTGCGCCGTACGCGCAGCGCCATGCAGTCCATGATTCCGGTGGAGACTGCCCTGGCGAAAGGTATTGAGCGGATTCTGCCGGAGCTGTCCGGCAAGTTGCGCGCCCAGGCGATTCGTATTCCGACCGTTAACGTGTCGGCCATGGATCTCACCGTAGTCACCGAGAAAGAAATGAACGCGCAGCAGATCAATGCGCTCTTGCAAGAACAGAGTGCCAGTCTGCCTGCCAACGTGCTGGGCACGACGTCCGAGCCATTGGCCTCCTGCGATTTCAATCACGATCCGCGCTCGGCGATTGTCGACCTGACACAAACACGCGTGGCACCGGCCGGGCT
>JASBUV010000023.1 GCA_030147705.1 Gammaproteobacteria bacterium | reverse complement strand
ACTGGAATCCCAGTCATTGGTGAATCGGGCCAAGAAAATACTCATGCGGCACAAGAGCATCAGCGAAGACGCTGCACACCGAATGATGACTCGCACTGCAATGGACAACAACCTGAAATTGCAAGAAGTGGCACGCACGATCATATCCACGCTTGCAGGAGATGGAGACTAGGACTTGAGCATTACGCATCGCACCAAACTGCCGCCACTCGAAAAGAGCGAGCTCTCACTCGGCTATATGCGTCTGACTGATAGTGCACCATTGGTCATGGCTGAAGCATTGGGCATCTATGAAAAATATGGACTCAATGTCACCCTGCATTGCGATGTATCCTGGGCAAATTTGCGTGACCGATTGGTGATGGGCGAACTTGATGCCGCGCAGATGCTCGCCCCACTACCCATGATGACTGCTTACGGTGCGGGTGGCATCAGGGCCAATTTACTTACCGGGCTCTCTTTGAGCCTGAATGGCAATGCCATCACCTTTTCCAACCGTACTTGTCGGGATGCGAAATTGGAAGGACTGGAAGACTCGCCTGTTGAGAGCGCAAGGAGATTGGCGAGTTACCTGAAGAGCAGCAAATCGGGACAGCCACTTACACTCGCAACTGTGCATATGTTTTCCACGCACACATTTCTGTTGCGTGCCTGGCTCAAGGCAGGAGGAATCGATCCGGATCATGATGTGCGCATTATAGTGCTGCCTCCTGTGCAGATGTGCGACAGCCTGGCGCGCGGAATAATCGACGGCTACTGTGTTGGAGAACCCTGGAATACGGTCGCTGTGCAACAGGGAATCGGCTCTGTCGTCGCCAGTGGTTACAGCATCTGGAACAATGCACCCGAGAAAGTGCTGTGCGTTACAGATAGCTGGCACAAACAGAACCCGGGAACTCACGCTCGATTGCGAGCGGCATTGATGCAGGCTTGTCAGGAACTGGGCAAGAAAGAGAAGCGCAACGAAGCAGCGGAAATTCTGAGCTCTCCTGAGTATCTCAATCTACCGCTGCACTATGTCGCACCCTCTTTGTCCGGCATGTTTTCTTCAAGCAAAGGCCAGCCGGCGACGCATATCGAAAATTTTCACGTCTTCTGGGACTACCAGGCCTGTTTTCCCTGGCGTTCCCATGCCAGCATGCTGGCGAGAGGGTGTGCAAACCTGTTGGGTCGTCCGCTTACCGAAGAAGCTGTCGCCAGTTTGGTGCAACAGTGTTACCGAACAGATTTGTACCGCGAATCGGCGCGCATCTTCGGAGTGGAGTCACCGAACTCAGACTACAAAGAAGAGAATATGCACGCCGATGAGTGGACTCTCGATGAGAACATACTGTTAGGTTCAGATCTGATTATCGGTGAATTCTGATCTCCGTCGCCTGATCCAATTCCACTTCCACAAGCCATTTCGCTTTCGAGCGCACTTATTTCTTTTTGCATTCCGTAATAAGAGAAGCAGCTGACCTGCTATTCGCTTCTGCCGGCTCGATCCTTGCGTACTGTACTAATCATTCCCTGCGGAACATCGCAGGCTCCATTTCAGAGCAAACCATGAGTCTGTGACTCAAAATGGTTCGTAAAAATCGCGTTTAATCACTCAGATAACTGCCAATGGCAGTAAATCCCTTGCCTACAGAACTTGGCACGAGTTCTGCTACAAAAAATAAAAGAAAAGAAAAACAAGAGAAAAGGAAAGCAGGCAATCAGATTGACGACAGCGTCCTAGTGCCAGGTGAAGGTCACAACCGCGCAATCGAGAATCACATCGCTATGAATACTTTCGGACCGCAATGAAGCAGTCCGACAAACATTTTACATAGCGTGCTCCTACAGAGCATCACGCATATACCGAATCAGGGTAACGATGCCCACACAGAACAGCAGTTCAGTGTGGGCATTTTTTTTGGATTTTAGTTTACGACAGAGGATAGTTTTACGATGAAACCGAAAGTTAGTATGCAGGACAGACCACTCTTGAAATTGAATAAACCAACTTCCTCCTTGCTTCGTCGGGGCAAATTTGCCCTGGCGATGCTTCTTCTGCCGATGAGCCAACTGCTAATGGCACAGGTTGGCCCGCCCGAAAAAGATGAACTCACTTTTGGCTTCATTAAACTGACCGACATGGCACCTCTGGCAATCGCCTATGAGAAAGGTTACTTCGAGGACGAGGGTTTATACGTCAGTATTGAAGCTCAGGCGAACTGGAAAGTTCTGCTCGACGGCGTCATTGACGGTCAACTCGATGGTGCACACATGTTGGCCGGACAACCGCTTGCGGCGACTATTGGCTATGGCACCGAAGCGCACATTATTACTCCCTTCAGTATGGATCTGAATGGCAACGGGATCACGGTATCCAATGAGATATGGGAGCAGATGCTGCCACATATCCCCAGTGAGAACGGCAAACCCGTGCATCCGATTAAAGCTGATTCATTGAAGCCGGTTGTCGAGAGTTATCGCGACCGGGGCATACCTTTCAATATGGGCATGGTCTTTCCGGTGTCTACTCACAATTATGAGTTGCGCTACTGGCTGGCGTCAGGCGGCATCCATCCGGGCTATTACGCACCACATCGCGGTGATACCGCAGGCACTATCGATGCTGAAGTTCTTCTTTCTGTCACCCCTCCTCCACAAATGCCGGCAACCCTGGAGGCAGGCACTATTTTTGGCTACTGCGTTGGCGAGCCATGGAATCAGCAAGCGGTATTCACAGGCATCGGCGTACCAGTAATAACTGATTATGAGATCTGGAAAAACAATCCTGAGAAAGTATTCGGCATCACCAATGAATTTGCAGAACGCTATCCCAATACCACCGTACGCATTGTCAAAGCGCTCCTGCGTGCTGCCAAATGGCTGGACGCTGACAATAATGCCAATCGTCCAGAGGCTGTGGATATTCTCTCCTGGGGAGAATACGTTGGCGCTGACTATGACGTAATCGCCAACTCGATGACTGGCACATTCGAATACGAGAAAGGCGATAAACGTGACGTGCCGGATTTCAATGTGTTCTTCCGCTATAACGCGACCTACCCTTACTACTCGGACGCGATCTGGTACCTGACACAAATGCGTCGTTGGGGACAGATATCAGAACCGAAATCTGATGACTGGTACTTTGACACTGCCAAATCAGTCTATCGCCCGGACATCTATAAGATTGCTGCCGAAGAACTCATAGCAGAAGGCTATATGAGCGCAGAAGAGTTTCCTGACTTCGCTACTGAGAGTGGATTCAAGCCTCCGCAGTCAGAATTTCTCGACAACATTACCTACGACGGCAGCAAGCCCAACGAGTACCTGAACAAACTCAGCATCGGTCTCAAAGACGAAGTGCTCTGAATCAGAAATACCAATACTGGAGTCAATAATGGCAAACGCATCAGTCATACAAGGCAACTTCATAAAAATGGTGAGCCATAAATCCGGGCTAAGCCCGACCATGGTCAATTCCTTGCGCACGGGAATTCTCTCACTGATTGGAATTCTCACGTTTTTGCTCGTATGGCAAAGCACCGCCAATAATATCGATACCTCGCTGGGCCAGTTCCCTGGCCCAGTGCAGGTTTACGAACAGATCGGGAATTTGGTGAGCGATTATCAGCGCGAACAAGAAAGGGAAGCTGCTTTCTACGAGCGTCAGGAAGAGCGCAACGCGCGCCGCCTGGCGGAAGATCCTGATGCCGAGATTCGGTTTCGGGAATACACCGGCCAACCGACCTTTCCCGCTCAGATTATCACGAGCCTGAAAACAGTTGCCGCCGGATTTCTCCTCGCTACAGTTATCGCTATTCCATTGGGTATTGCCTGTGGATTAAGTGAAACGCTCTATAGCGCAATCAATCCGGTAATACAGTTGTTCAAACCTGTCTCGCCACTCGCCTGGCTACCGCTGGTGACGATGGTCGTTAGCGCAGTGTATGTATCAGACGATCCGATGTTTGCGAAATCGTTTCTCAATTCTGCTTTTACAGTAGCGCTCTGTTGCCTCTGGCCGACTGTGATTAACACAACTGTTGGCGTGGGCTCTGTCAATTCGGACCTGATCAATGTCAGTCGCGTGCTTCAACTTCCCACTCTAAAGCACGTGCAGAAAATCGTGATCCCTTCAGCCATACCCTTCATTTTTACCGGCTTGCGTCTCTCTCTCGCGACGGGATGGATGGTCCTTATTGCCGCGGAAATGTTGGCGCAAAACCCGGGCCTCGGGAAATTTATCTGGGATGAGTTTCAAAATGGCAGTAGCGACTCATTGGGCAGGATCATGGTTGCCGTACTCACAATCGGCTTCATCGGTTTTATTCTCGACCGCTTGATGCTCTTCGCTCAGCACAGAGTGAGCTGGGACAAGTCATCCGTACTGAAATAATTCGCCTCATTAAAATTACAGGAAAAGAGTATGAACAGATTTCTCGATATCAGCAGCGTCGGCATCGAATTCAATACCGATAGCGGGACTTTTCGAGCGCTGGACAAAGTTAATCTCAGCATCAAGCAAGGTGAATTCGTTTCGCTGATCGGTCACTCAGGCTGTGGCAAGTCAACAGTTCTGAATATTGTAGCCGGATTATTGGAAGCCACCGAAGGCGGAGTCATTCTCGAGGGCAAGGAGGTCAACACTCCCGGCCCTGATCGAGCGGTGGTTTTTCAGAATCATGCATTGTTGCCCTGGATGACCGTCTATCAAAATGTAGAGCTGGCGGTTAAGCAGGTGTTCAAGGGGCAAAAGAGCAAGAGCGAAATCCATGACTGGATAGCGCACAATCTCGAACTCGTCCATATGAGTCACGCCATCCACAAAATGCCGCACGAGATTTCAGGTGGCATGAAACAGCGCGTAGGTATCGCGCGCTGTCTGGCAATGCAGCCCAAGGTATTATTGATGGACGAGCCGTTCGGTGCGCTTGACGCACTGACGCGCGCTCACCTGCAAGACTCTCTGATGGAGATTCAGAACGATCTTGGCAATACAGTGATCATGATTACTCACGATGTGGACGAGGCAGTATTGCTCTCGGACCGAATCGTGATGATGACTAACGGCCCTGCCGCCAGCATTGGCGAAATTCTCGACGTCGACCTCCCGCGACCTCGCGATCGACTGGCGCTTTCGGAGAGCCCTGAATTCAACCAGATCCGTAATCGCGCTTTGCGCTTTTTGTACGAGAAACAGAAGTTTCCAGGTGGCGGATCGCGCGCAAAAAAGCCACGGCTTGAAGCAGTTGATGGCGCATCAGAGAGTAAATCGGCCAGCGCTGCTGCGTGATCATGCTCGACGCTGCCGAGTCATGATCTGTTAGCGGTTATCGAGTGGGTGTGACGCTGGTCGATTTCGCACATTGAAGTCGACCAGCGATTCTCGCTGGCAGCTACCTGTTTGCCCGGTTGCCGTTCACAAATTCCATGCGCTCAATATAACCAGTGCTGTCGATGTAGCGCCCGACTCCGTGCCTGACCCCCTGCACCCAGGGTCCTTCGTAGCGATCCCCATTGGTATAGTAGTAAGTCCCGTTGCCGTGAATCTGGTCTGCCACAAAGTCGCCGGTAAATCGATTGCCGCCAGCAAAGGTAAATGTTCCCGTGCCGTGCATCTGGTCGTCCTGCCACTCACCTTCATAGCTGTCGCCGTTTGCCCACTCTTTGCGCCCCTGGCCATGCTGTCTCCCAGCCCGCCATTGACCGTCGTAGCGATTGCCATTTGACCAGACAAACACTCCTTGGCCATCCCGATAATCGTTGTTGAAATTGCCCTCGTAGCGATCTCCATTTGCCCAGCGAAATTCTCCCCTGCCATCTTTTCTGCCATTGCGCCATTGTCCGATGTAGGTATCGCCGTTACTGAACCGGTAGGTTCCCTGCCCATTGAATTGATCTTGCGCCCAACTACCTTCATAACGATCGCCCGACGCGAAGGTAAAAACGCCCTGCCCGGAACGTTGATCATTGACAAAACCGCCCTCGTAGCGATCACCGTTGGGACGCACAAGAACGCCATGTCCGTTGCGCCGGTCATTGGCGAAAGTGCCTTCGAATCGGTCGCCATTCAGGGATAGGTAGGTCCCTTGCCCATGCATCTGATCAGCGCGAAACTGACCTTCGTAGCGATCACCGTTGGCAAAGTACAGTGTTCCTTGACCTTCAAAGTAATTGTTTCGGCACTGGCCTTCGTAGCGCGCACCATCGGTCCAGCGGTAGATTCCGGACCCGCTCGCACAGCCCCCTCCGGACCAACCGCCCTCCGCAGCTTGAAGCTGCATTGGTGTACTCAGGACCAAAACGAGCAGAGAAAAGGCAGTCAACACTGTGTTTTTCATGGCTAAGCAGTCTCATCAAGAAGGAGTGGATCAAATGCCTATCGCCATCAGACCATAAGCTGACAACCACCTTAGACGAAGAAGCCTTCCAGTGACAAGACCGGCCAGTAGGCAAGAAAGTAAAATGCGGAGCGCGTCACTCTATGCCAAAACCGGAAAATAAATAAGCTTAGCAGCGAACAGGCTTGCCACGACTGTCTTCCACCAGCCCGTCCCCATCACTGTCTACCGCATAGCGAATTCTGCCGGTTCGGCTGATCACAATCTGTTGCGCCGCTTCTCCGAATCCGGAATCGGGACACAGGGTAAAATTACCATTCTGACCTCTGGTCGCTCCAGTCGGCAGGAATTGGACATACTGTCGATTCCCGAATGACCGCCAGTAGATCCGCCCGCGGAAGCCACTGGTGCTGACACGTGATACGAGTGAATCTGAATTCTCGATTTTCTGGTTGCCATTGGTATCAATAAATACAATGACTCCTTGCGACCAGTTACCCCCGCATACCAATCCATCGCCAGAGCGACACACAGTCACCAGATGCCCGTGACTGATTGCCGTATTGCGTGCCAGCACCAGCGCACTAAACAACAGTTGCGCCGAAGCCTTGCTTTGCTGGCGGCTATGAAGGGATTCCATGCCAGGAAAAGTCATCCCGATGAGAATGCCCGTGATGGCCAAAGTAATCAGCATCTCAGACAGTGTAAATGC
>JASBUV010000019.1 GCA_030147705.1 Gammaproteobacteria bacterium | reverse complement strand
TACGTCAGTCACATCAGCGACAGCCAGTCGTAACGATCAGCAATACAATGTCGGTGGCTACAGCGTACCCATCGCTTGCTCGGGCACTATCGCTTCACCGCGCTGTTTGCCTGACGCCGGCGAGATCTTCCGCGTCGCCTTCGCCAATGAAGTACGCAGCCAGGTCGACAATCTGCTACGCAGAGCAACAGGCACCGATCAGGCGCCAGCGACTTCTGCCGATCAAGGCACGACTACCCAACAAGATCCCGGAAGAGAGTTGATCAATAGGGCGCTGGATCGTTTGCTGCCGAACTAGATGGCTCAGCTCTGGCGCCGATTCCTTGTCTCTGATTGAGTAAACAAGAATCGGCGCCAAACAAAGCTAGCATCTGAATTAGCGCCCAATAAAGACGCCTGACCCACGCCGCCCACCGGGTCCCTCTACTCGAAGCGTCAGATCAAACTGGTCCTCTACACTGTTCACAACATCCAGACGTAGTATCAGGTTTGCGTTGTTGTCTCCCACCTTGATCCAGGTGCCATTGGCAGTCACGGTGCCAATGCTTTCGACATCCAGTATCCAGCCTTGCTCTACGATCTGGTCTTTAAAGTGCGAATACACGGCGTCCAATTCCCAATCGATTGAGAATGATGTCGAGGTCTCAACGCTATTGCCGTTACTGCTCATCCCACCACCACCGATGTACGCCATTCTTCCGTGGTTGGCGTCTTCGGGAGCAATGAGTGTTGGAACGTGATCGTATATCTCGCTCGTGTGACGCTGACTCATTTCCATCGTCATTTGCTGCTGTTGGATACGCGCTTCACAGGTTTGGTATCTATTACCAAAAAAGCCGTTACTTGTACTCAAGGTGAGCGTGTTTGTTGTATTTCTTTCGCGGTAGAGAATTGTCAGGTTGCCAAAGTCGTCGTGACAGAGTTGGCTGTAGCTAGGCCTGGCGATCTGATTTACAGAGACAAATCCGTAATCTCTCATGCCCGGCTCAAAACTCGGCATCTCAATCCAGCCTTCCTGCAGAAGTGCTTCCGTAATAAAAGCACGTGCTTCTTGCTCTTCCAGCGAGGTTCCCAGAGCTACCGACAGATTGGCAGTGCGGTCTAGGCTCCCGATTATTTCGAACTGCGCAGGCAACTCAAAAGCGGGAAACCCTTCCATGAGACCCGCATAGACGCGCATGGGGCTGCCATCACCAAAACCAAACAAGGCTTCGGCCACTTCAATCGGAATGGCATCCTGAAACTCCTGGACCGAACCAGTGGCTAGTTCCTGTTCTGCAGTTTGTGCGCACTGCATTAGTGAGATCGAACAAATAAACATGGCCGAACATCGCATCAGATTCATCGACTGACTCTCCGGAAAAACAGTTTCGTCTACTGTCTGCTGATAGCAACCAACTTGAATGAGTTGGAATACTTGTTCAGCATAGCCCGCCTTATTCGTGGTGTCCATACCTGACTCTCAAAAATGCTCGTTCGCCGTATGGGATTAGCTGTTTCATGTTCCCGACGGAGTGATAAGCTACGCTCCATAAGCAGGTGCGTTCATGCGCCAATTCCAGTGATGCAAGAGGACCTACTCAATGCGCACCTACTTTCTGAATCTTGTCTGCATCAGCGTACTGTCGCTAGCGACACAGGCAGTCGCACAGACAGACAGCAACACTTCACCCCTCGCTATCAATCTTGCCGATGTGAATTGGGGCGAACCGGGCGGCGGTAATGGCGTGCCCGTCGGCACGCGTACTGCCCGTCAGGGAGTCGATCCGCTTACCGGTGGCATCACCTATTTTGCAATGTTCCCGGCTGGCACGCGCTTCGATCGCCACTGGCACACACATGACGAATTTGTGTCAGTTCAGAAAGGTGAAGTGACCTTAACGCTTGGATCAACGCGGCATGCACTCAGCCCAGGCGCTTATATTGTCATTCCGGGCGGCATGGAGCATGTCTGGGAGATCCCGGACTCGGGCGATGTGGTAATACTGGTACGGCGCGCCGGGCCGGCTGATTTCCACTTTGTGGACGAATAGCTGACGGCACGGCCAAGTCTTCGCACCCATCCGGGAAAATGTCCCAGCCCCTCCTGCTAGCCAGAAAGCTCCTCCAGCTGTTCTCCAGCATTTTGTTCAGAGCCGATTCATCCTGTTGTATTGATACTGCGTATTACATTGAACGGATAGTGTAAAATCGGCTGCACGCCAACTGGGATCGAGACCTGTTTCGTATAGCCTTCAAGAATGGAGAAGGGCGCTGTAAGCGAGATGTCAGGCAGCCGGTCTGCTAGCGGGGCCGCGAGCAGAATTGCATAGAGCCAGTCTGTCGAATTCGCTGAGAATGAACCTAAGCTGAGACCCGCAATGAACACCCACACCCATCGATCTTTTGTGCTTTCCTGCTTGCTCGCAATGGCGATGATGCTTGCCGGGACAGGTAATGCCTCCACAATCGCCCTGATTGGCACGGCGGATCTGATCAACAATTCAGAAATCGTTTTCGAGGGCGAGGCTATCGAATCCAGAACCGAGCTGAGCCCCAATGGCCGCATCTATACCTTTGTTGCATTCAGGGTCAAAGAGGTGCTCATCGGCTCCTGGGACCCCGTCGCAACGCAAGGCATTCTCGAGCTACGTTTCACTGGCGGCGCCGCCTTTGGCATGGAGCTCGATCTGGGAGTGAGAATTCCACAAGAAGGTGAGCGCGGTATTTATTTCGTGGAACGCGTAGCCCCGGGCCTGATAAATCCATTGCTGGGTTGGGAACAGGGACACTTCACGATTGGTAGTGCCAGTGGCAACACTAATGCCGGTTCTGATGCCGGTTCTAATGCCGGTTCTAATGCCGGTTCTAACAATAATTCAGACGTGGTTTTCGCAGCGAACAATCGGGAAGTCCGCATTGTCGAGCTGCAATCCAGACCCGCGACTGTGCAGTTCAGCAGCGGCGTCGCGAACGGCATTACGACTGCGCCTGCCTACGACGAGAGCCAGGCCTTTTCAATCGGTGCACCTCCGGCGCCCATGTCAGTTGACGACTTCAAGAGCCGCATTCTGGAGTTAGCCAATTAATGGGCGTGCGGATGAACAAGTCCTTGTTGCTGGCTGTTTTCTTCGCCGGGTCGTGGGCCGCTACCCAAACCACCGAAGCACAGGATTCGCGTTGGCTAAGCAACAGCGCACTCTTCTATATCGGCGACCTGTTGGGTGGCAATGGTCAATGGCAGGATGAATTTGAGGAAGCTGCTGCGCGCTGGAATGACACGCCATCGGCCTTTCTGATCAACACCAGTCGCGATTCCGGTGCCGGCTACTGTACGTTCTCCGGCAATAACAACGTCCAATACGATGTGACTCTGTGTGGTGATGCCTGGGGAGAAAATACCCTGGCTGTCGCGCGTTATGTCACGACCTCCGGGTTCCTGCAGAAAGTCGACATTGTTTTCAATGACACGCTGAACTGGTCTGCCTACGACGGCAACTATCAATCTCCCACTCATGATTTTCGCCGCGTGGCAGTTCATGAACTGGGCCATGCCCTCGGGCTCGGGCATTCGACCAACAGCAGCGATCTCATGGCGCCGATTGTCAGCAATACTTATCTGCCGACATTCAGCGACTCTGCGGAAGTCGAATCCCGCTACAGTCCCGCTTATCACACGCTGACGCTGGTTAATGACGGCAACGGTTATATTCAGGTGCGACCGGTAGTCACCGGGACAGGTGTGATCAACACCAAGACCAACGCCTTCACGACCAGCAGTTACACGTTTATGGATTGCCACGCCGCGAGTTGTCAGCTTGCGGTGCAGGACGGATTGCGACTGAAAATTACAGCCCTTCCGCAAACCGACTTTGTGAACTGGCTCGAAACAACAATCGACTCCAATGCGCTTGAGCTCTCTGCGATGCATGGTAATCGGACTTACAGTGCAGTCTATACGGATGGCGTGAATGCGAATCCGATTCCAGCGACTCCCACCGGAGTTCGTTCTGCAGTGTCGAATTCACTGCTGTCCTTGCACTGGACTGCGGCAACTTACAGCAGTAGCTACGAGGTGTATCGCTGTGAGACCAACATCAGCTCCTGCGGCAATCTGGTAGGCACGGTAAGTAGCACCGTCTTTTCTGATACCACCGCAACTTACGGCAAGACGTACTACTACAGTGTTGTGGCATGCAATCTCACCGGCTGCAGCGAGCGCAGTTCGAGTGTTTCCGGTAACAGAGGATTCAGCACGCCTGCCAAACCCGCGGTGTCAGAATCACCTTCTTATGTGGTTGTGGCCTGGTCCAGCATACCCAATGTGGAAACAGTCGAAGTCTACCGCTGCAGAACTGCCGAACTCTCCAGCTGTGGCAGTGCGCTCAGTTACCAGACCAATGGCTTCATTATCGACCGGGACGGCTCACCCGGTGTCGTGTACTACTACCGCATCCGGCATTGCTATCAAGGCAATTGCGGCAGTTTTGGAAACTACACTGAAGGTGTGAGAACGGCGGCGGTGCTCGCGCCGCTGTCACCTGCAGCGCCTGTCATCAGCAACAGTAAGCTTGCTGTCTCACTGAGCTGGCCAGCAGTTGCGACTGCAGAAACCTATGCAGTTTATCGCTGCAGCGGCAACACTGAGGCGAGTTGCACAACCTTCTTGTCCAACACAGAGACGACCAACTATGCCGACACCGACGCAAGCGCGGGTATCGAGTATTACTACCGACTCAAAGCCTGCATTGCCTCGGTCTGCAGTGACTTCGGCGACACCGCACTGGGTATCAAGGATTTACCTGACCCGGTTCCCGCTGTGCCTGAACAGCTTGTTGCCAACGCGACGCTGGATGATATCGCTGTCAGTTGGAACGAAGTCGCTGGTGCGAGCTCCTATCTGGTCTATCAATGCACGAGTGAAGAACTTGGCAGCTGCACAGGGCAAGATACGTCTACTGGGGAAACTACGTTTGCGTACTCCGAGCTTGAGGCTGGGGTCGATTACTACTTCAGAGTGAGCGCGTGCAATGAGTCGGGGTGTAGTGAACTGAGTGATTTTGTCGTCGCTGCGAGATTGATTGCGCCCTACGCCATTTTCGCCAACGGCTTGTTGACGCTACCGGTCTTGGCGGTAGATTCTGCCGAAGGCACGCGTCACTATTCG
>JASBUV010000013.1 GCA_030147705.1 Gammaproteobacteria bacterium | reverse complement strand
GGGGAGGCAACCAACTCCAATACTGGTGGAACGCCTCTGCGCTTCCAGACCTTTAACGACATCATGTTTATCGACCTGGAAGCACAGTACCAGATCAATGATATTTTCCGCGTCGCGATTGGCGGGCGAAATGTTGCTGATGAGTACCCTGACCGCGATTCGATCGGTGACTATTGTTGTGGCAGGGTGTATTCATCCGGCACAGCGGTTGATTGGCAAGGCGCATACTACTTCGGTCGACTGACGGCTGAATTCTAGAGCGCTGGACCTACCCGCCACTGCTCTGCAGAGAAGCACTTGGCTGATCTGACGCTTTGAGCAGAACGCGGCAAGGATAAATCACGGCCCGGGGCATTTCGGGCCGTGATTTCCACTTTTTCGGAGCCGGTAAATGCTTCGAGTTCAAAATTACTTGACTGCACAGCTTGAATAGCTTCGACTCCTGGCCGAGCTCGAGCCCGAAATTCCGGGACTTCTCGCGGCTCAGAGAATTCAGGGCTGAAAATCAGCAGAATAATTCCTTAGGGTCTGGTAAAAATGTGACGAAGGTATAACAAATTGTGACGTTGTATTCGCAGCAAGCCGCTCCTTGGTTAGAATACGAAACGTCTGAAATCGACGAGGCGAGTGTTCAGGGATGCCGACGGCAGCAACACTCGCTCTATGAGAGCGTTCATTAAAAGGCAGTATGAATCGCACCTTTCTCTACAGACAATTCTGAAAATCTCTCTGCCGTAACTCAGAAGAGAACCCACTATGGAAACTGTGCTCGACCAGATGTTGCTAAGCATGCGGCGTATTATGCGTGCTTCGGATCTGCACTCCAATTTCATTAAACGAACTTCCGGCCTGACTTCACCACAACTCTTGCTGCTCAAAGCTATCAAGCGATCGCAGGATGCCAGTATCGGCGAGCTTTCAGAGGCCATCTGTCTCAGTCAGGCTACAGCGACTACTATCCTGGACAGGCTTGAGAAAGCGGGATTCGCACGCCGCGTCCGCTCTGAAATCGACAAACGAAAAGTTCATGTAGAACTGACCGATGCAGGCGAAGCGATTCTTGAAGATGCGCCACCCGCCCTGCAAACCCAGTTCATCGAGCAGTTCTGTGAACTCAAGGAATACGATCAAACAGCTCTACTGTCTTCGCTGCAACGCATCGCAGACTTGATGGAGCAAGACGACAATCAGGCTGACACTCGTCAAATCGCCTGATCACCCTGTTCTCGACATCTGATCAGCGCCTTCCGAGATGGCTCGATTGGCGCTGATTGTCCTTTCTCCTCTCTTGCTACTACCTCGCTACTACCTCTCCCTCTTTTTCCGGCTAAACGCAGCTCGCAATCTACGCGGGCAAATCGTTGTCAGCGCTTGCGATATTTGCGATAAATAGCGCACTCCCCCATCCAGCCAATAACAAGAAAGGAACTCAGAATGAAAGCGGTAAGAGTTAACGCGTTCGGCGGCCCAGAAGCCCTGTCAGTAGAGGATATTGAAGTCCCAACCCCCGGAGACGGGCAGGTTCTCGTCAAGGTGGAAGCGGCTGGCATCAATTACATCGACACTTATCAACGCAGCGGGCTCTATCAAATACCACTGCCTTCGACGCTCGGTCTCGAAGCTGCAGGCACAGTTGAAGCGATCGGAGCTGGCGTAACCGCTTTCTCTGCAGGAGATCGCGTAGCTTACACGAATGTGGCTGGCGCCTATGCCGAATATGCTGCTGTACCGGCTGACAAGCTGGTAAGTCTGCCCAATGGTGTCTCTTTCAATGAAGGAGCAGCCGCCATGCTGCAAGGCTGCACCGCTCACTATCTTTGCCAATCGACCTATCAGGTCAAGCCTGGCGATCGTTGTCTGGTCCACGCCGCTGCTGGCGGTGTTGGGCTTATTCTTATTCAGATGATCAAGATGATCGGCGGTTATGTTATCGGTACCTGTTCGACACCTGAGAAAGCCGAGTTGGCGAAAAAAGCCGGGGCCGACGAGGTTATCCTGTACACAGAGCAAGATTTCGAAGCCGAAGTGAAGCGCATTACCGATGGGGCTGGCGTCAATGTTGCCTATGACTCCGTTGGCAAGGCCACTTTTGCCAAGAGTGTCGATTGTCTTGCGCGCTTCGGTTACATGGTGCTTTACGGCAATGCCAGTGGCCCCGTCACCGAATTCAATCCCGCGACGCTGGGGCCTAAAGGATCGCTGTTTCTCACACGCCCTACACTCTTCGACTATGTCGCGAGTCGGGAAGATCTTGAATGGCGAACCAGCGACGTCTTCAAATGGATCGGCGAAGGAAACATCAAACTAAGGCTCGAACATTTCTTTCCTCTGGTGGAAGCCAGAGCCGCGCACGAGGCGCTCGAAGGGCGTCTGACGACTGGCAAAGTTATTCTCACCCCCTGATTAGTTGTGTCTTGCGGAGTTACATGCACTATGAAAAAACTATCCCTGATTTCCATCATGCTCCTTTCCCTCGCTGCACTGCAGCTAGCCAGCGCACAATCGCTGGATTTTGGTCGCGGAGAAATTCTCGTCTCTGTTCCGCAAGACTACGCTGAAGAGTCGAGTCTGCCGCTGATCGTCCTGCTGCATGGCTACACATCAAGTGGCAACCGACAAAATGCCTATATGGGTTTTAGCAAGCTGGTGGACGAATACGGCTTTTTGCTGGCAGCACCGGACGGCACTCAGGA
>JASBUV010000009.1 GCA_030147705.1 Gammaproteobacteria bacterium | reverse complement strand
CAGATTCTCGCCAATCTCATCCGCAACGCGGTCGAGTTCACCGAACGGGGTGAGATTCGTGTGAGCGTTGCTGCAGTGAGCGTCACCAATGAACGCGTGCAGCTGCACTGGACAATTTCGGATACGGGCGAGGGCATTCCTGCAGACAGTGTTGAAAGAATCTTCGAGTCATTCGAACAGGTCGACAATAGTGATGCACGACGGCACGGCGGAAGCGGTCTGGGTCTGACAGTCAGCCGCGGATTGGCAAGATTGATGGGAGGGGATATCTCGGTCGAGAGTGTACTGGGCGAGGGCTCTACTTTTCGTTGTTTTCTGCTTCTTGATGTTGCGAGCGAACAATCTGCTGAGCACGCAAAATGTGCTGAGCTTTGCGATTAATATGAAACCGGGGAGGTCAGAGCAGCAAGACCGTTTACTTATCTTGTTCCGCTAACGTCTCTTGTTAACGTCGCTCGCTAATACCTCTCACTTCCCCGGCTCCTCTCTTGAAACCTGAAATTGCCAGTCTGGATTAACGCGCTGCAGGTGACTCGCGCGTGATTTCCAATAGCTCAACCTGTCGTTCAGTCGCACTGTCCAGCCCGGCTTTCACAATAAGATAGCGTGAGCTCATCGCGCCAGCTTCTACGAGACCCTGCAGTACATCATCTGCAATTTCAATCGACTCAGCGTCGCTCCCATCTGAAGCAGAACCTGTAGCGAGCGCACCACTCAGCAACGCTGCGGCACCAGCCGCGCCCGCTGGACCCGCGCCCATTAATCCGATTGCCGAGAGCTCTTCCATAACGCCATACTGTGCTTGTGCAGTTTGCTCGCCATTCGCGATGGCAGCCATCTGCTGTTGGGAGGCGCGAGCGCGCATTTCGCTCAATGAGCAGCTTCCCGAGGGGCACAAGTCACCGGAGCCCACAGCCGTACTAAGCTGAGCACAGTTTGCGGCAGCAGCACCAAAAGGTCCGGTATTTCTGCAGGCCATGAGCACGTCCTGACTGATTGAACTGCTTAGCTGATTGAGCATGCCAGTCGAGTTGGCCAGTCCTGCGAGTCGGCTCAGACTGATGCCTGCACCTTCAGATTCTTGCTGAAGCGCATCGTTATAGGACTCGATATTCTTGTTAACGCGGATTTTGGCGTCTGCAAGAATTTCATCTGCAAATTCCAATCCTCTCTCGATTTCCCGATGCTGCCGATTCACATCCCGTCGACGTAATTCCTCATTCTCCCAGGTAGTGCTCAGTTCACTATACGCTTGCTGATAACAGTCCTGACTGGCGGTGACGTGGGTTCCGGCGCTGATCAACAGATCGGCATCTTCGCCGAGCCGCGCGCCGTAGGCACCAAAGCGAAGTCCGAGCTCAGGAAATTCTTCCTGCATCGCCGCTGTGAATGCCGCAACATCCGCGATGAGTCCAGAGTATTGATTGACAGTTTGTACAGTCTGTACCGCTTGTGCCGCGCCTCCACCGAGGCCACCCAATCCACCGAAACCGCCAAACCTGCTGGCCACACTGGCCACTGTGCTGGCAGTGCTCAGAGTGCCGCTAATGTCTGCGGGTGGTTTGGGAACTTCCTCCCGCGCAGTTTCCAAAGGCGCATAACATTCCGGGTAGTAGCGAGGGTCGAATTGCGCGTAGCTAGTGGATGAGACAATGCCAACGAGAACTGTGGCGGTGAGAGAGTATACGATTCGTGTTGTTATTTTCATGGCCTGGCCCCGATCAGGAATAATCGTTTTAGATCGAGGTCATTCTACGAAATCACGCCAGCTTGCCCATGCCCCGTTCGGGGGTGAGCTCTTTTGGGATAAAGACTTGTGATCAGGGTGCTTGTTGAGAGGGCCGGGAGGGCTAGCGAGTAATCTCGTCCCAGTTATCAGCAAGATGTTCTGCCGTTCGCCACGCCAGTGCCTGCGCCGTCAAGGTGGGATTGCGGGCACCACTTGTTCCCATCACTGAGGCGCCCAATATGCCCAGATTCTTGACATCGTGAGCGAAGCCGAAACGGTTGGTGACATTGGTGTGCGGGTTGTCGCCCATCCGCGTGCCGCCGTAGGCATGCGTGGATGCGCCCATTGCTGTGCCGACGCCCGTGCGAATAATGTCAGTAGCACCAGCAGCGCGATACCACTCTTCCATGCGATCTCCGACAAACTCGGCGATGCGTTTTTCATTTTCTCCATACTCGGCAGTAATGCGGATAACAGGAAAGCCCAACTTGTCTTTGACTTGTGGATCGAGATCCAGATAGTTGTTGCGATAAGGCAAAGTAGTTTTTTGTAGATAGGAAACGTTGTAGCGATCGGCGTTTTCACTGATAAAAGCCTTCCATTCTCGGCCCCAGTTTTTCTGGATGCGATCGAAAGTCGACATCTTGGCGGCTGAAATCGGCCGGCGATCCGTGTGTACCCAGAGGTTGCCGCCGCCGATAAAATCCAGATCGCTGTGATCGAAATTATCATCAGCCCATTCGTCGATCGCGACACCCTGTGCGGGCAGTCCATACCAGTTGTTGAGATCTTTCGGAAACAGAGCAAGCACAGGAGATCCCTGATGATGGCTCAAATAATGTTTGCCTACCTGACCGCTGTTGTTGGCGAGACCATCCGGGAATTCACTCGATTTTGACAAGAGCAGCAAGCGGGTGTTTTCGTAGGTATGGCTCGCCAGCAGGACAGCTGCAGCTGGCTGGAATAACACTTCATTGCCGTGCAGGTATTCAACGCCTCGCACGCGGCCATCAGCGTCATTAACGATCTTCAGAACCCGGGCATGTGTTACGACTTTGAGCAAGCCGGTTTTGAGTGCTTCGGGGATTGTCGTCACTGCTGTTGATCCCTTCGCTTCGACGTGACATCCACCGCGATTACAAAAGCCGTGATACATGCAGCCCGGACGGTCGCCATAGACTTCTGAGTTGATGGCTGCAGGCCCCTGAAAGGGGTGCCAGCCGAGTTGCCGAGCGGCCTCACTCATCATGTCTGTAAAGCCTGAACTGCGCAGGCCAGGCATTGGATAGGCTCGTGAGCGCGGTCCTTCGAACTTGTTGCCATCCGCATGGATGACGCCGTTAATA
>JASBUV010000005.1 GCA_030147705.1 Gammaproteobacteria bacterium | reverse complement strand
GTGGTTTGCAGTCTTATCCTGAGAACTGGGGGTGCTTGCACGGGCATTCTGTCCAGCAATTCATTCCATTCGGCGCCCCGGTGTTGCAATCAGCAGTTTGGACACTATATTTGGTCCGACCAATCTGGTCAGACCAATTTTCATTCCCTGAGCTAATAATGAATACAACAACTCTCAGTCATGAGATTGCGGATACCTTGCGCACGGAAATTCTCCGGCAGCAATACCGCAGCGGCGAACGGCTCCCTTCGGAGCGGGATCTGGCTGCGCGCTTTTCAGCCAGTCGTGGTGCGGTGCGGGAGGCACTCTCGCAGCTGGATCAGCTTGGCTTGATCTCGATTCAGCCCGGTGGCGTACGAGTAAAACCGATCGAGGAGGCGAGCATAGCAATCCTCGGGCCTCTGCTGTCTCTGTCGGACACCCCGAATCTGCTGCTGGTAGATCAGTTCTTGCAGACCTTTGCTGCCATGTCAGCACTGAACGCCCGCGAAGCGCTGACTGTCGCCAATACCGAGCAGCTTGCGCAAATGCGGGCTATGGTGGCAGCAGTACACAAGAGCGGTACAGAGGTAGCAGCCTCGCAGAAGGAATGGGTTGAATTTATGGAGTATCTGGCCGAAGTCGCAGACAACCTCGTGGTTCGTCTGATCGGCAACGATCTCAAAGCGCAGTTTGTGAACCGAATGGTTAAAGAAGAATTGAAGATCACGTTGAAGAAAAAAGCCGTTGCAGACGTAGTTCAATCTCTGAACGAAGGTCTGGAAACAGGCGATAGAGACATTTTCAGCAATGCGGTACTGCACTACTTCGATCAGCTGCGTGCGGCCGTTATTGAAACTTTGAATCAACGATTGGCGATCTAGACAGATTGTCAGCAATGCTTTGCCTGGCATAGCAATAGGAGCATTTGATGAAGCGTGTTGTGGTCCCAATAGCCATCCTGGCGGGATGTGTGTCGTTCGCTTTCTACCTCATCAGTACGCCGACTGAAGTAAGCGAGTCCGCACCGGAAATCATTCCGGTCAGCGTGCGCGTGGCTGAAGTCCAGTTTGATTCCGTGCAACTCTTTGTTGAATCGCAAGGCAAGGTACAGGCTGCTCAACAGGTGAGCCTTTCCGCGCCACTCGCAGGCCCTGTTGCCTGGATATCGCCATCACTGGAGGCGGGTGGCTATGTAACAGCGGGTCAGAGTCTGCTACGAATTGATGCGAGTGATTTCCAGACTGCGCTAGCGCGCAGCGAGGCGAGTCTCCAGCAAGCGCAAGCAGAGGCCCAACACGCCGAGCAGGAACTGGCCAGAATTCGCGAGTTGGCTCAGCGTCGTCTCGCCAGCGATTCTCAGCTGCAGGATGCCCTGCGACAGTCTGAGGTCAATCGCGCCCGCCTTGCAGATGCACAGGCGAATTTGCGCCAGGCCCAACTGGATATGCAGCGCACCGAGTTGAAGGCACCATTCAACGCGGTCGTGCAGATGCGGGAAGTCGAAGTGGGGCAATACATTAATCGTGCCCAGAGCGTGGCAGTGCTGTACGGCGCAGACGTAGTCGAAGTTCGAGTGCCACTGGCGATTCGTCAGTTGGGCTTTCTCGATATGCCCCTCGGGAGCCGCGGCGAAATTCCAGCAGATGAAGCGCCGGAAGTCAGACTCACCGGGATTTATGGCGGAGCCGAACATCACTGGACAGGCAAGATGGTGCGCACCGAAGCGGCCATTGATGCCAACAGCAACACCGTGCAGAGCATTATCAGGGTAGAGCAGCCGAAAACGAATGATGCCGTACCGTTGCCAATCGGACTCTATGTGCAGGCATCGATAGCTGGCAAACGCATTGACGATATTGTTGCATTGCCGCGTTCAGTCATTCGCAACAACAATCAGGTACTGGTCGTTGATGCTGAGAACAAGATGTTCTTCCGTGAAGTTGAAATTTATCGGCTCGAGGAAAACCGGGTCCTGATCAGCGGTGGATTGCTGCCGGGCGAATATATCTGCACGTCACCAATTCAGGCGGTGGTCAATGGCATGTCTGTGCAGCCGGTTATCGAATCCCTGAGCCCTGCCAGTCAGGCATCTCGCTAAAGCGCTGCTATTCTCGGTTGAGGTGAATCTTGAGAACTCCGATTACTTGGTTTGTGAAAAACCCGGTCGCCACCAATCTGATGATGTGGCTGTTTCTGACCAGTGGTGTGATTTCCTTTTTGAGCCTGAATCAGGAAGAGTTTCCTGATATTGAATTCGGCGTAATTCAGGTGAGTGTCTCTTATCTGGGGGCAACTCCTGCAGAAGCCGAGTCTGCAATCTGTCTGCGCATTGAAGAAGCGCTCGAAGGGCAGGAAAATATTGAACGCCTGACCAGTACCGCACGTGAAGGTGGCTGCGACGCAACTGTAGAACTCACCAGTGGTGCTGATCTCAATCGTTTGCTCAACGATGTCAAAGGCAAGGTCGACGCCATTACCACCTTCCCGACCGAAACCGAGCGCCCCATCGTTCGTGCTTTCTCCGCCAGCGGGAATGTGATGACTCTCGCGCTGTACGGCAATACCGATGATCGCAGCCTGAAGACCATGGCAGAGGGTATTCGCGAACAGATTCTCGATCTTGACGGCATCTCCACGGTCAATGTGGAGTATTTGCGACCACTCGAAATCTCTATCGAAGTCTCGGAATTCACACTGCGTCAATATGGTCTGACACTCGATCAGATCTCGCGCGCAATTGACAGTGCTTCTCTCGACTTGCCCGGTGGCACCTTACGCACCGAGTCGGGTGAAATTCTGCTGCGGACCAAGGGGCAGGTGTATAGCGGAACTGAGTATCAGGATATCGTAGTTGAGAGTTATGCCGACGGTACACAACTGACGCTAGGCGAAATTGCGACCGTAATCGACGGCTTCGCGGAAGGCTATCTCGATGCGCGACTGGATGGTCAGAACGCCGCAATCATTGATGTGTTACGCGTCGGTGACGAAGATATTGTGCGATCCGCGCGCGCCGTTCGCGGGTGGATGGAGTCTGCAGAAATAAATCTACCGCAGGGTATGCAGCTCAAGGTCGTCTCGGATTCGGCGGTCGCAACGCAGGAGCGAATCGGCACTGTCGCTCGCAACGCGTACACGGGTTTGATCCTGGTGCTCATCGTGTTGGCACTGTTCCTGCGCTTCAAGTTGGCCATCTGGGTGGCTGCAGGTATCCCCATAGCCATCGCCGGAGCGCTCAGTGTGTTCTCTGGTATTGGCCTGACGATCAGTTCGCTCACAGTGATGGGCTTTATACTCGTGTTGGGGATTATCGTTGACGATGCCATTGTTGTTGGTGAGCGTATTCATTTCTTCGAGCGTAAGGGACTGAGCAAGGAAGAGGCGGCCATTGAGGGCACCATGGAAGTCTCTGTGCCTGTGATATTTGGCGTATTCACAACGATCGCTGCCTTTCTTCCCATCTTGCTGCTCGATGGGCAGATGGGCGCATTCTTCAATGCAATCGGCGCTGTGGTCGTACTCTGTTTGCTCGCCAGTCTCATTGAGTCGCAACTGATTCTTCCCGGGCACATCGCTCACCGCAAAACCGAGGGCTATCTCGGAGAAAAAAGTGCGTTTGTGAAACGCTGGCAAGCGTTCCAGGGGCGCATCGCGATGGGTATGGAGTACTTCGCAGAGCATCAGTATCAGGCAGCATTGAAAAAAGTATTGAAGTATCGTTATGCAGCCTGGGCGACCGCGACAGGTGTCATCATTATCACTTTTGCGCTGTTGTTTTCCGGGCGCGTTATCTTCCAGTTCATGCCGGCAGTGGAGGGCGATGTTATCTGGGCAAGTGTGCAGATGCCGGTTGGTAGTCCAGCCCGGGTGACTGAGCGCACCGTCAACGTCATCGAAGACAAAGCAGTTGAGCTAGCCGCTGAGCTTGAACTGCAACTTGTAGATCTGAAAGCTAGCGGCCGCGCTCCGCAAAGCACCGCAAGTGTTGTCGACAGTATCCTCACGATTATCGGTGGGCGCGCTCCGCGCGGTGGTCCTGGGCCCGGCGGCGGGGGTGGCGGTACCGGTAGCAGCGAGATTGCTGAAGTGGTCATGTATCTGGCTCCGTTTGAGGCGAGGGGGCAACTCAGTTCTGCTGAGATTCGTGATCGCTGGCGCGAGAAAGTTGGCAGCATTCCGGATGCTCTGGAGCTGACCTTTGTGTCTGATTCCTTCACCTCAGGCGATGCGATCAATTTCCGGCTGGCTGGTCGTAATGAAGAAAACCTGAAATTTGCAGCAACCCAGTTGCGCGAGGAGCTGGCGCGGTATCCAGGCGTTTTTGATATTTCTGATTCGTTCCGGGCTGGCAAACAGGAAGTTCAAATCCAGATCCTCGAGCAGGGCAAGCTTCTGGGCTTGTCGCTAAACGATATCGCGACACAGGTGCGGCAGGCATTTTATGGTGCAGAATCACAACGCATTCAGCGTGGCTCTGACGATATTCGCGTCATGGTGCGCTACCCACTGGCGGAGCGTGAATCGCTGGGTAATCTGGAAGATCTGTTGATTCGCACTCCTTCCGGGGCAGAGGTACCTTTCCTGAGTGTTGCGACTTACACGCTGGGTAACAGCTATTCCAGTATCAATCGTCGCGACGGACGCCGAATCATTACCGTGCGTGGCGACATCGACAGAACTGTCGTCAAGCCAGAGGAAATTCGCCGCGAAGTGATCGCCAAATACCGTACAGAGTGGCAACGCAACCTCAACGTCGACATGGTGGTTGGTGGTGAAGGCGAACAGCAAATGCAATCTCTCTCGGATTTGTTCAGCACATTCCCTCTGGCTATGCTGGTCATTTTTGCGCTATTGGCTATTCCGCTTAAATCTTATCTGCAACCACTGGTGATTATGAGCGTCATTCCCTTCGGTGCCATTGGTGCGATCTGCGGACACTTCATCATGGGGGCAGATCTGGTCTTCTTCTCTCTGCTGGGAATTATTGCTCTCAGTGGCGTGGTTGTGAATGCCAGCCTGGTGTTGGTGGTGACAGTAAACCGTCTGCGCGAAGAAGGGCTGGATATGGTGAATGCAGTCTCTCAAGCAGGAATGCTGCGCTTTCGTCCCATTTTCCTGACGTCGGTAACAACGTTTATCGGTCTTGTGCCGCTTATGGCCAATGCCAATCCGGCTACGTTTTTCATCATCCCGATGGCAATCTCATTGGCATTTGGTGTGTTGTTCGCCACGATAATCACCTTGTTTCTGGTGCCAAGCCTCTATTTGATTCTGCATGATTTTATCGGTCATACAGAAAGCAAGGAGGTCAGGCGAGCGGCCTACAAGCACACCCCTGGAGCCGCTACGCCACTTACGGGCGAATAGCCAAGCGGATCGGCTGGATCGTGATCTTTTGCCAGACATCGCCGGTGACGTAGGGATCAACGGCGATCCAGGCATCCAGTTCTTCCCGGCTTGCAAATTCCATATACAGAGTCGAGCCGATCATCTCTCCTGCGTCATTCAGAATTGCGCCTCCGGCAATGATCTGACCAGTCGCTTCGAGTTCGGCAGCATGTTCCAGATGGGCGGGGCGCGCCGCAGCCCTGCGCGACGGGGCTTCGGAATCGGTGCCATCGTAAGCGGTCACTACGAATTGCATAGTGTTCTCCTCGGTTGATGAAGGTAGTCATAATTCGTTGCCCGATACCGTTCAAGCGAGCAATTCAGTGTACAGCTCAGTGAATACAGGCAACAGCGATGCAATGAGCAGTCCCGCCATCGTAATATTGAACAGCCGTACACTGTTGGGGTTTTGTAGCACGGATTTTAAGGCTGAACCAAACCATAGCCAGAGCAGGATGCAAGGCGCGCCAAAAATCAGGAAGATGATTGAGATCAGCGAGATCTGCAAGGCGTAAGAGATGTCACCGGTGGTGTAGGTTACCGTCGCGCCAACTGCCAAAGCCCAGGCTTTGGGGTTTACCCATTGGAAGCCGGCGGCTTGAAGAAAAGAGAAGGGTTTGCCAGCGCTTACGTTTCTGATGCCGACAGGTGCCGAGGCGATCTTCCAGGCGAGATAACTCAGATAGGCAGCACCGACGATCTTGAGAGCGGTGTGCAGAGCAGGGTACAGCTCGAAGACACCCGCCAGTCCCAGACCCACAGCGACGACCATTACAGGAAATCCGAGACAGATGCCGAAATAGTGGGGGAGACTACGGCGGATACCGTAGTTCAGCCCGGAGGTCATGATCATCGTATTGTTTGGGCCAGGTGTCACACACGAAACAATGGCAAAGAGAATTATGGCAGCGTATTCCATGTCTGCGATCTCGTGAAACGAATTCGTTGAAGCGCCCGGTAGACTTGCACTTTGGTGATCAGGGGAAGCACCGGATCAGACTTGGCTGGCTATCGGTGTATTGGCGGCTGAGCAGGCGAAGACAAAAACACGTGAAATGATTACCAGCGGGCAGCCAGCAGTATCGGGGCTGGGTTATCATCAGTCAAGGATGCAAACGTTCAAACTGTGACAGTGCGAATCGTTTTCAATCCGGATTTTGCTAATAGCCTAACAGGACAGATTTATACCGCGATGTTGTTCGAAGCCTTGTTACCCATCGTCGTCATTATTGCTCTCGGGTTTGCATTGGCGCGAACTTCGATCGCAGGGGGTTCCTGGGAGCTGCTCGAGCGCCTGACATACTACCTGTTTTTCCCCGCGCTGCTGATCAGTAGCCTCGCCGATGCCAGCGTGTCATTCGATCTTGTTGTCCAACTCTCGCTGGTGCTGGGAGCAGCATTGCTAGTGCTAACTGTGCTGCTTTTCAGTATTCGGCAAGTGATAACTCGCGACCGTGCAGCTATGAGTTCCGTGTATCAGGGCAGCATCCGCTTCAATACCTATATTGGCCTGGCGATTATCGAAGCGCTGTTTGGGGATTCCGGTTTGCGACTCGCCGCCGTGTGTTTGCTCATCTATATTCCGATGGTGAATGTCCTGAGCGTCCTTGCCTTGTCGCTCGTACGGACTGAGTCAGGAAGCCGAATGAGCGGCGCGCTGATTTCGGTGGTCAGCAATCCACTTGTGCTTGCGTGTGCTACGGGGCTTGTTCTGAGCGAAACCCGGTTACAGCTGCCCGGTCTGGCAGAGACACTATTGCAGATCCTGAGTCAGCCCGCCTTGCCTCTTGGCTTATTGGCGGTTGGAGCGGGTATTCGCTTCGTTGCGTTGGGAAGTCAAAGCAGGCAGTTGATTTTCGCGCTGGCAGCAAAATTGTTGATACTTCCAGCATTAATTCTGGCTGCTGCGATGCTGTTGCGATTCGATGCTCAGCTCTTTCATATTCTCCTGTTGCTGACAGCGTTGCCTGCGCCACCGTCTGCTTATATTCTCGCGCGGCAGCTGGGAGGTGATGCATCACTCATGGCGAACATCATTTCAATACAGTCTCTGGCGGCGCTGTTATTCATTCCTTTCTGGATCGGCATTGCCGAACGCTTTTTCTAAAGCTCGGGCACAAGTCGTGTGTTTTTAAAATTATGACGATGAGCGATACCAATCCCGGTCAGCAAGATTTCTGGTTTCTGCCGTTAGGTGGATGCGGTGAGATCGGAATGAACCTGAATCTTTATGGTCATGCCGGGCAATGGTTGATGGTTGATTGCGGGGTTACGTTTGAGAAATCGGCTTCTGGCGTGACTCGCAACCGGGTTGAAATGGCCGACCCGTCGTTCATCGCAAATCGGCAAGCCAGTCTGGTCGGTATCGTAGCAACTCATGCCCATGAAGATCATATCGGTGCGTTGCATCATCTATGGGAGCAGTTCAGGGTGCCTATCTATACGACCGCATTCACCCGTAACGTGTTGCTTGGCAAGTTCCGGAGGGCAGGTGTCGATGCGCCGATTATCACCGTGGCTCCGGGTGAGAAACTGGACTTGGGAGCTTTCCGGGTTACCTGGATTCCGATAACGCATTCTACTCCCGAAACCAATGCATTGCTGATTGAGACTAATGCAGGCAGTGCAGTGCATACGGCTGACTGGAAGCTGGATTCCGCTCCGATTGCAGGCGATGCGATCAACCCAAAGCTCTATCAGCAGCTTGGTAAGTCTGGTCTCGATGCTGTTATCTGTGATTCGACCAATGCGACGAAACCAGGCTTTTCAACCTCGGAATCAGAACTGTTTGAAGGCCTGCTGACTGAAGTGTCTGCTTCAAAAGGGCGGGTCGTAGTTGCTTGCTTTGCGAGCAATGTTGCGCGCTTGCAAACTTTGGGCAACGTCGCCTATGTGGCCGGTCGACATCTGGGTCTGCTTGGGAGGTCGATCGTGCGAATGGTAGGCTATGCCCGCGCCGCGGGGTATTTGCAGACAAACTTTAACTTGCTGGATTCTTTTGATCTGGGGTACCTCTTGCCAGAAGAAACTCTGCTTATTGCAACCGGCTCTCAGGGAGAGGTTGGTGCTGCGCTGCATCGCCTCGCAAATGACGATCATCCTGATGTCAATCTGGCGGCAGATGACCATGTTATTTTTAGCGCCAAGACCATTCCCGGTAATGAACTGGACGTTGCTGCGCTCAGGCGTGCCTTCGAAGCGCGCGGGATTCGCGTCACACATGCTGACGATAGCAGTCGCGTTTTGCATGCGTCAGGACATCCGCATGAAGACGAACTTATGCAGATGTATGGATGGTTACGTCCCCGACTGGCTGTGCCGGTTCACGGCGAAAGGCGTCACATGCAACGTAATGCCCAGATAGCGGAAAAGGCCGGTGTGCCCGCGCAATTAGTGGGCGAAAATGGCGATATCTTTGATCTGGTAAGCAGGGCAAAATACAGCGAGCGCGTTGCGGCGGGGCGGATCTGGTTTGATGAAGAATCAAGCGAACTGAAGCCAGTCCGTGCGTAGCGAGTCAGGTGTCATTATTTTCAAGGTGAAGACCGCGAATGAACACGCGGGATAAACCGTTCTAGCCTGCGAGTTGCCGCTTTCCAAGTCGTGTGGACAGCAGATTTTTCTCCGTCCATCGCAAAAACTCTTGATGTTTGATTCTTCGAAATTTCTACTTTGTGCTGTTCAAATAATGCCTCTGAACGATATAAAGACTTTCGGGGACAAAAGCTGCTAGCAAACCATTACGTCAAGCGGGGAATGCCAGTTACCAGCTAAGAAAACAAAAGAAAACAGAAGAAAAACAAAATCTAAATCCATAATAAAAATAAAACTGGAAGTCCGCGTAGTGCGGCAATCCGGTACATGGATGTAGGAATATGCTTACACGTGCTATCTCGCTCAGGACCGTGCGTTCTGTGGACCTCTCTGTTCGGATCATTTCGCTCAGGCCTTGTGCTATGAGCTCGTTTGGTATTTTTAATCATTACTGGAGTACTTCGATCCGCAGCCTGGAAGCGAGCTGCTGACCATGAGTATTCTGCCCTCCCCACGAAATTCAGCCGACGAAGGCAGTCAGTATGCGTTGCCTCTATTGCTGTTAACTCCGATTTTGCTTTTGTTATCGCTTGCGATTGTTGCCTATCTCTATTTCACTCAACAGCAGATCGGCGCTTCTTTGATCGACGAGGAATATCATCAGATCACTCGCATGGCGAATATCGTGGATCAATATTTGTCGGAGTCCCAGCGCGACGTTGTTGCCCTTGTACGAGACGTTTCAAGCACCTCGTTGAGCTCCGGTGAGAGTTTGGATACCGAGTCTGTTGTGCCGCGACTTACCCGGTTATTTGACGAAAATTCCAACTATGTGATGGCAGCTGCATTCAATGCGTCAGGAGTGGAAGTCTTGCGTATTGAGCATCTCGAAGATGGAATTCAGAGAGTTCCTCAGGAGCGGCTGTTCTCGGAAGACGCTCTGCAAATAAGTAAAGCCATGCGCTTCCTGGGGCGTCAGCCTCTGCTAAGTATCTTTCATCTCATGGTGAACGAGAGAGGATATGTGAATCCTCCAACACCGGTACTGACTACTTTGATGCGCTTGTCTTCAGGTGGCCTGCTTGCAGTTTCCATGCGAGTGGATGCGTTGTTGGAACAAATTAATCGGGAATATGCGAACATCAGTGGCGAGTTATGGCTAATGAATCCCGTTGGTGATTGGGTTGCGGGCGGCACTCCCGACTCCGGGTTTTCATTCAAGCTGGACGGGTCTATCCAGCAAGCAGCACGCCTACAATTTCCCGAAGTCTGGAACGCTATCAGTGCAACGTCTTCCGGCACCGCCTATCTGGATAGCGGTCGAGTTGCCTATACACAAGTCTGTGGCCGGCTCAGTTGCAGTACAGAGTCGATGTCCCTGTCTTCACGTTTACTTGATGGTTGGAAGCTTGCGTCATTCGTTCCGACTTCCCAATTCTCACCCTGGAATTTGTTGGCATCCCAGCCAGACCGCTGGGTGCCGATGTTCAGCCTGTTGTTGGTTGTACTTTGCATTTGCACAACAGGTGCCTGGTTTATCGGTACCATGATCGTTGCGCAACGACGGAATGAAGGACAACTGCAGAAGGCGAGTCTCCTGCAGCATTCGTTCTTCGAAAAGAATCCGGAAATCATGTTCGTCAAGAATCTTGATGGCACCTATTATCTGGCCAACGAAATGTGTCGGCGATTGGCTGGCCAGCCAGATGCTGATTTTTCGGGGCGCTCTAACGTTGAGCTGTTTCCCGACGAAGCCTCCAGCATAATGAGTCAACAGGACAAACAGATCATCGAATCCGAAGAAGCAATGGAGTTTCACAGTCACTGGGTACGCGACGGCGATACTGCCTACTTCAAGACTTTGCGTTTCCCGATCTACGATCAGCATCAGCAGCTTATTGCAGTGGGTGGTATTGCGAATGACGTGACAGAGCAAGTGCATTCCCGACACGCATTGATGGAAAACGAAAAACTGCTGCGCACCTTTATTGAGTCCGCACCTGATGCGGTTCTGATCTGTGATGCTGCTGGCAGGGTTTCCCTGGTCAACCGACAAGCCGAGTTGATTTTTGCCAGTACCCGAAACGAGATGCTCGACAAACAGCTTTCCGATTTGGTGTCAGGTCTCACTACCAAGCGGCTTCAGGAAGCATTAGGTGACGAAGCCGGAATTGATAGTGATCGCTTTCGTGAACTGAAGCAGTCGACCGGTCACGGAAGTGATGGTCGAAATTTTCCTGTGGAGTTCTCGCTTGCCCCCGTAACGACTGAGGAAGGCGCTCTGATAATCTGTTTATTGCGAGACACCAGCGAAAAGGCTTTTATGGAGACGCAACTGCGCCAGAGCCAGAAGATGGAAGCGGTTGGCAAACTTACCGGAGGCATGGCGCACGATTTCAATAATCTGCTCGGGATCATCATCGGCAATATTACGCTGGCGCTCAAGCAAATTCCGGAAGGGGATGAGAAGCTGGAGAAGCGGCTCAATACAGTTATGAAGGCAGCGGACAGGGGAGCGGAGCTGACCAAGAGAATGCTCGCGATTGCTCGCCGCCAACCACTTCAGCCTAAAGCCGTGGAAATTAATGAAGTTGTACAGGAGTTGTCACTCATGCTGCCGCAAACACTGGGGAGTGATATCGAGATGGCGTTACAACTGACCCCTGAGCTGCCTCCAATACTGGTCGATGAATCCGGATTTGAAGCAATGCTGCTGAACCTGGCAATCAATTCACGAGATGCCATGCCTGGTGGCGGGATGTTTTCCATCCGTACGGACATTGTCGACTTCGCGGCGGTAGAGAAAGTGTTGCCAGGAACTCGCGTGCAAAGGGAGAGCTACATTCACATCGCGGTTAGCGACTCAGGTGAGGGCATGACGGAAGAGGCGCTGAGCAAAGCATTCGAACCGTTCTTCACGACCAAAGAAAAAGACAAGGGTACCGGGCTTGGTCTGGCGATGATCTATGGTTTTGTGAAACAGTCGCGAGGCTTCATCGTACTTGATAGTGAGAAGGGTGCAGGTACAACGGTTCATATCTATCTACCCGCTATGGATCAACAGGAAAGTCTGGATATTGAGAACAAGCCAGCTCAGACTTCCACTGGCTTTGTCGGAGACGATCGAGTCGTCTTGCTGGTTGATGACGAAACTGAGCTACTGGGAGTTGCGGAAGCGTATCTGAAAGACCTTGGATTCGTGGTGCACAGTGCTACCAGCGGTATCGAAGCGCTTGAGAAAATGGAACACCTGGAGCGTCTGGATCTATTGCTCACAGATGTCGTAATGCCCGGAGGCATGAATGGTGTTGCACTAGCTCGTGAAGTGATTGATCGTGACCCGAGCGTTAAGGTGCTGTACGCATCTGGCTTTCCATCCGGGGTGATAGAAGAGAACTCCAAAGTGGTGCTTGATGCGCCACTCCTACACAAACCCTATAGTCTGAATGCGTTAACCACTGCCATGCGCGAAGTTCTCGAACAAGAGTTCGATGAAAATTAACTTGGCGATTTTGTGAACCCCATCACTGTTTTGCACTTCAGTCACCAGTTTAATACGCTCTCGCTAACCAAGGGGAGCCTGTTAGCCTTTGTTAACTCTTAGACGGCCAGAAATTCGGGCCTCGCACTAAGTGCGTTCACGCGAACGATCCGGCGATAGAAAAATCGAACTCCATGCCAGGTCTTAAGCAGCGCACGAAATAGCACAAAAATCTCAAGTACCATCGAATAGTGCAGTTAATAACAAGAGGTGCTCTAAGAGGTAGTGAAGGAAGCAGCAAGGGGACATGGAGTCGAAGAACGGCAATCGCACGATTAACAGTGCATCTGAAATTGAATATCTTCTCGCTCTGGCGCAATCCCATCGCTGGGCTTTCTCCTATGTTGTTTCGTCGACGCGAAGACAAACCTCTCACACAACCGAACTCGTGAATATCGACCCTCAAGCAGGCGTCATGGTTGTTGGCAGTGAGGTGAAATATTCTGGCCTGACAGCCAATACCCCAGTTCTTTTCCGGGCTCAGAGTGGCGGAATCAGTATGCAATTTGAGACGGAACTCATCGGCTCTGAAGGTAATGCACTTGCCAACAGGCTCTTCACCGAGTGCCAGATAAGATACCCCAGAGAGATTCGCTTTACGCAGATGCGCAAGGCGATGCGCGTAGATTGCCATAACAGAGATGATCTTCAGGTATTGTTGTTTGCTGAGGAAAAAACCTTGCACGGTCATGTGGCAGATATTTCTGAAACAGGCGTCAAGATTCGCTTTGAAGGGAATCTCTCCTATCAGTTCAAGGATTCACGCATGGTGACGGACTGCCAGCTGCGACTACCCGATGGCTGCCTGCTGGAAGCCCGTGTCAAAGTGCTTGGATTTGTGTATGACAAGCAGACCGACATATCGTACCTGCGCTGTTATTTTCTTGAAATCCAGGAAGACCGTCAGATTAAACTGCAACAACTGATTGACGCTACTCAGGGTGAGTATGAGCAGACCGCAATGCAATGCTAGTGCCTCGCAGAGCCCTGAATTTAAGGCATTCTGAAGGGTTTTCTCGCCCTTTCCCATTCTATCCCGCTTCTTTGCTGTCCAGAAAACCCGCTTTGAGGTAGTATCCTGTTCCGCTGATTGCCGGCTGCAGTACTGCGGTTCCAACTGCTTAACTATCCTCGCAATTCGGTCGTATTACTTTTCGGATCAACCCTGTTTATTCTCTGTCCAGGCATGAATACATTACGTCTCAATTCTCTTCTTCTGGCTTTTGCTTCGATTCTGGCTGCCTGTTCGAGTTCGGAATTAGCAGGCGTGCGACCGGAAACCAGTGAGTATTGTGACAATTTCCTGGTGTACGATATGTGTGCGCTGGACACCAATCGAGATGGTGTCGTGGATATTGTCTATTTCACAGATAGCGATGAGATATTCATGTATCGTGAAGGCATGCAGGGACGATTCCCCCGCAGGCTGGCAGTGCATCAGTGTGCGCAGCAGATGGATGAGGAGCTGGTCGCCACCACCAGTCGGCTTTTCTTTATCACTGATGAAACCTCCTTTCTGGAGAAGCAGGACATTCGCGGCTCCATGATGATCAAGTACATCGCCTACATGCCGCGGGTCAGCGCCTGCAACATGCAGGCGGCACAGGACAGCGCCGAATCCTGATCCAGGAGACTGACACAGTCAGGGTGTCCTCTCTATCCTCTCTATCCCCTCTGTCCTCTCTCAATCCTCTCTCTATCCTAACCTGTTGATTATACTAGTGATTAGGCTGCTATTTAGAGTCCAAAGCTTGCAATTTGTCACATCTGTATGAATCAGTCTCCTCTATAATTCGCCGACACAAAGAAGAGTCGTCTGGCCGCAGGTCAGTCAAGCAGATTAAATGAAGAGGAGCTTGCCCGTGCGCCAATTCGATCCTTGTCACTGGATTTCCATTGCGTCACCAAATCTCCGCAGCCTCATCCTGAGTGTTGCGCTGTTCTCGTCAGGTCTGGCCTCAGCCCAGGACAATGTGGGAGATGATTCCACAGTTGTTTATCCCGCAAATTATTTTACCGAGTACGCACCAGTTACCGCGCTCGATATGGTCAACCGCATCCCTGGCATGAATGTGCAGGGTGGCAATCGTGGCCCAGGAAATGCGAGCCGTGGCGGCCGCGGCCTTGGCAGCGGCGGGGGTGGCACCGAGATCCTCATTAATGGCAAGCGCACAGCGGGCAAGAACAACAATACGCAAGCGCAGCTGGACCGTATTACTTCCGACCAGGTTGAATACATAGAGATCATTCGCGGAACCGGTGGCGATCTGGATATCCGTGGCAGCACACAAATCGCGAATATCGTGCTGTTCGAAGAACAATCCAGCAGCACGATTTCCTATGAGGTTAATGCTGATTACTATCACGACAGCGAGTATCAACCGGGTGGATCTTTGAGCTACGGGGGCCAGGCTGGCCAGCTTGATTACATCTTCAATATTTCAGCTGAACCGCGTTACGACCACAGCGTAGCTTACGAAGAAAGTGTGTTGGGCGACTTCACTCCCAATGACATCATTCACGAAGACCGTATTCGTGATCAAACCTCTTACGAATTTTCAACCAACCTGAACTATCAGATCAGCGACGCCACCAGCGTCCGCTTCAATGCGCTCTATTCCGAGAATGATGATCCAACCAGCGTGCATCGTTTTACGACTGATCTCGCTGCAATTGATGATCCTGTGTATCAGGAACGCGAATGGATTCCCGGCGAGCGTAGCAATTGGGAGATCGGTGGTGATATCGAGCACCGCTTCGCGAATGGCAGCCGATTCAAGCTGTTGGCTATCAGCAATGAAGATGACACACATAGCACGAGAGAGCGCTTTGATGTATTGGCCGGTGGTCAAGAGTCCAAGAAACTGTATCTCGATTCTTCGAATGTGATCACTGAGAACATTGTTCGCGCTTCCTTTACGATGGATCTCGTGGAGGGTCAGGACCTGGAGTTCGGTGCCGAGGCGGCTGAGACAATCCTCGATTCCGATTTGTTGCTCGGAGTTGCTTCGGCAACTGGAACACCCTCAGCAGAACACGGCGGGTTGGTGCCAGTCGCAGTGGCCAATGCCAACACGACTGTAGAAGAGATGCGCTATGAACCATTCGCCATCCATAACTGGCGCATAAATCCCCGCATGTCATTGGAGACATCGCTGGTCTACGAGTATTCCGAAATTTCCCAGAGCGGCGATTTCAATCAGACGCGAGACTTCACTTTCTACAAGCCCAAATTCGACTACCGATTTGATATTACTCCCCAAATCCAATTGCGTTTTCTGGTAGAGAAAAACGTTCGTCAGATCAATTTTGTCGATTTTGTCGCCGTCACGGACAACGATGATGATGATTCGAATACCCTGGCGGGCAATCGGAACCTGCGCCCCGATTACTGGTGGAACTACAATCTGTTGGCCGAGTATCGCCTCCCGGATGATATTGGTGTCCTCACAGCGAACGTCTTCAAGCATCATCACAAGGACTTTCGGCAGCGCATCGATGTGTCTACAGAAGGAAACCTCGCGTCCGCAGTGGGCAACATCGGCACTGGCGACATGTGGGTATTGGAGCTGCGCAGCAGCACGCGCATGAAGTGGATCAACATGCCAAATCTGCTGGTGACAACCCGCACCAGCTTCCGTACCTCTGAGGTGCGCGATCCCTTTCTGGGCATTGATCGCTACTTCGATAATTATGAGCCAGGCAGCTTCGGCTTCGGTTTTCGCCACGATATTCCCCAATGGCGCCTCAATTACGGCATGAACTTCAACAACCGTTTTGATGGCAAATACACCCGCTACGATATTGAAGATCTGGAATCTGATGTAGGCGATCCCTTCGCGACCGCGTTCGTCGAATTTGTCGCCTTCAATAACACGACGTTCCGGTTCGATGTGCGCAATCTTAACGATGGCGTCCAGTGCCGCGAGCGGCTGCGCTATGACGGTCACATCCGTGACCAGATTCTCGAAGAGTATGAGAAGCGCTGCACCGGTTCTGGTCGGGTATTTACCTTCAGAATGAGCGGTACTTTCTAGAAAGGTCAGTCCACGGCTCAGCCTGCACAGTTCAACTGGTCAGGCCGCCATGCCGATGGCTAATGGCGATCGTGCAATGAGTCTACCCAAAGGGGCAATCTGATTATCAGCTTGCCCCTTTTTGCTTTCCCGACCTCAGGAATTCTCAGTTATTGGGGTATCAGCGAGCGCACAGCTGCGACATAATGAAGCCACATGCCAGGGGGACTTCATCATGCGCGACCAAATCAAACGATCTGCACTACTCTTAAGCAGCCTGCTGTTTAGCGTGGGCAACGGCGCATCTGCGCAGGACCTCGACGCGCTGATTGCTGAACGCGCAGACGCGGTTGAGCCGAAAGTCATCGCCTGGCGGCGCGACATTCATCAGCATCCCGAATTGAGCAATCGTGAGTTTCGCACTGCAGAGCTGGTAGCGGAGCATCTGCGCGCCTTGGGATTGGAAGTGGAAACCGAAGTTGCCTACACAGGCGTTGTTGCGACGCTGGTAGGAGGCCGGCCAGGGCCAGTGGTTGCCCTGCGTGCCGATATGGATGCACTTCCGGTGACGGAAGAAGTGGACCTGCCTTTCAGGTCGCAGGTGCGCAGCACTTACAATGGGCAGGAGGTTGGTGTCATGCATGCCTGTGGGCACGACACGCATGTGGCTATTCTGATGGGCGCAGCGGAAGTGCTCACGTCGATGCGCGACCAGATTCCGGGAACGATCAAATTCATCTTCCAGCCTGCAGAAGAGGGTGCGCCTCCGGAAGAAGGGGGCGGAGCACGCATGATGGTGGATCAGGGGGTACTCGATGAACCCGATGTTGAAGCGATATTTGGTCTGCATATCAGTCAGAGCTATGCAGTTGGTGAGGTCGGATTCAGATCGCTGGGCATGATGGCCAGTGCAGAGCGCTTCGATGTGCATGTCCACGGCAGTCAGACTCACGCAGCCCGCCCCTGGGCTGGAGTGGATCCAATCGTCGTCAGTTCACAGATCGTGTTGGGACTGCAAACAGTGATCAGCCGTCAGACAGACATCACGCGTGCGCCAGCGGTTGTCACAGTGGGCACGATCGATGGTGGAGTGCGCAACAATATCATTCCCGACTCCACGACCATGACAGGGACGATCAGGACTTTCGATCCTGATATGCGTGCATCCATTCATGAGCGCATTCAGCGCACCGTGACCAATATTGCCGAAAGTGCAGGCGCGAGTGCCGAGGTGGTTATCTACCCGGGTGTGCCGGTCACATTCAATGATGCCGAGCTGACCAGACAGATGGCGCCAACACTGGAGCGTCTTTATGGCGCCGATAAGGTATTTGAATCTCCACGTATTACCGGTGCTGAAGATTTTTCCTTCTATCAGGAAGAAGTACCAGGCTTCTTTTTCTTCATCGGCGGCAGACCGGTATCGGTGCCCGCTGAAGAAGCAATTCCCAATCACTCGCCGCGCTTTTACATCGATGAAGAGGCGTTGTTGCCCGCTGTGCGCGCAATGACCACGCTTGCCGTGGATTATCTGCAAGCAGCCATGTGATCATTGCCTGGCGCCCTGCGCCTGAGTGCTAGCGAGCGCTGGCGAAGTGTTGCATGCACTTCTCTGGCAGAGAGAGCCGTTTCGACCTTGCTGATTATTACAATTTGCAACAATTGATAACCCGCCGATGTGCTCAGAGCCCGCATGTTTTCTGCTTCTTGGCGAAACCTGTATTCTGATTCAGATTTCCGATCAAGTGTTTGCCCAATTGCGTCGTACTGAATTCAAATTCTGATCGATTTCAGGGCCAGAAATGCCTTTGCGACTCAATATACGGGCTCAATTCCTGTTACTGCTCGTGCTTGCAGTATTGGTTTCCGACATCGTAACTACCGGTTATTCGCTGGAGAGGATCAGGGCGCTGGACCTGGCCAGAAGCAATGCGCGCTTCGAAGGCGAGTCTGCGGTACTCGCGACTCGCGTGAGTAGTGGCTTCCTGACTCTCGAGCACGACCTGCAGATGATTCCACGAACGCCACCGTTTCAAGGTCTGATTCGCAGTCATAACAACAACGATTACGATGAGCAGGAATACTCAACCTCCCAGATGTGGGTCAATCGTCTGCAGACTATTTTTGTTTCCACGCTTCAAGAGCGACCCTACTACACGCAGCTGCGTTATATCGGAGATGCGGATGGTGGCCGCGAGCTGGTCCGCGTGGATCAGGCCAACGAGGGGTTTACCAAGGTTCCGTATTATCAGCTGCAACGAATGGGCGAAGAACCCTATCTCCAGGAGACCAGGAAACTGGAAAGAGACACAATCTATCTGTCTCAGATCAGCTATAACCGGGAACAGGGGCAGTTGGATGAGGTGCTCGTTCCGACTCTCAGAGCAGTGGTTCCTATACATGAGGTGAATGGTGAACGCTTTGGCACATTTGTAGTGAATCTCAATATCGAGCAGATGTTGAAAGATATCTTGCTGGAGGAGCAACCTGCTCACGATACTTATATTTATGATGATCAAGGGAATATCGCCTGGTTCGAGGTCGCCACGGGATCCGCGCACTTTCGAACGGCGGACGAGAGTGAGGAAATACGCGCGAGAGTTGCAATGGCGGAAAGCCTGATTGACAGTCCGAGCCTTGCTCTGAGTGATATCAGCAGAGGTCAAGATCTGATTTACAGCAATCGGATTTCATTGGGCGAATTGAGCGGCAATTTGTCCCTGACTCTGGCGCAGTTTCTCCCTGCGCATCTGGTTTTGCAGGAAGCCAGTGCTGCAGAGCGGCAATACCTCATGACCAGTGTCGTGAAGTTGGGCATCTTCCTCGTGCTGGCCTTTGCTGCCGCAACGTATTTTACGCGTCCGATTCAGAGACTAAACGAAGGTGTTCTGAAATGGGGTAACGGGGATACGGATCTGGATCTTCCCAGTGATCGGAGTGACGAGGTTGGTGAACTGGCGCGCTCATTCAAGAAGGTTGTCACTCGCCTCAGCGAAGCGAGGAAAAGCGAGCAAGAGGCATTTCGAAAAGTAAGTGATGCGATCAACTTTGCCGTTGATGGCCTGATTACGGTGAGCAGCAGTGGACAAATTCAGAGCATTAACCCTGTGGCTTGCAAAATGTTTGCGACAACCGAGGAAATTTCGGTTGGACGCTCGATCATGTGGATTCTTCCTGAAATTGTGGATCATCTGAAGTCGACGCGAGAAGAAGCGGGAACCATTACGCTTACTGGCATTACTGCGGACAAGAAAGAAATTCCCATCGAACTCAGTATCTCTGAGATTACAGCCAGCGATGGTGTCTTCTATTGGGTGGTGTTGCGCGATGTCACCGAGAGGATGCTGCAGCAGGCATTACTCGAAGATGCGCTCGACAGCTTGAAGAAAACCAATGGCGAGCTGAACGATTTTGCCTATATCGCTTCCCACGACCTGCGCGAGCCATTGCGTGGAATCCAGATTCATTCCCAATCAATTTTGAAGAATCTTCCGGAGAATATGGACGAAGATTCCCAGCGCAAGATTACCCGGGTGAATGAGCTCGCCAAACGCATGCAGCAGCTGGTCACCGATCTCCTGGAATTCTCCAAGCTGAACAAGATTGAATCGGAAGGGATGACAACCGACGTAGCAAAGACTGTAAACGTCGTGCTGGATAGTCTGCAGTCTTCTCTGGAAGCGGCAAATGCCGAGATTGAGATCAAAGGGCCATTGCCTGTAGTCCGCGGTGAGACGGTTCACGTGACATCCGTGTTCCAGAATCTGATTAGCAATGCGCTGAAATACAATGATTCGGACACACCGAAAATCACCATCGGCTTGCTACCGTTTCGGGCCTATCAGGATCAGATTCACAGCAATGTATTTTATGTGCAGGACAACGGCATAGGAATACATCCGGATTTTCATAATGAAGTCTTCAAGATCTTCAAGCGACTGAACAATGAGAAAGCCTATGGCTACGGTACCGGAGCTGGGCTGACCTTCGTGAGAAAAATTGTGAACCGTTATGGCGGCACAATCTGGCTTGAGTCCGAGCCAGAGCTTGGGACCACTTTTTATTTTACTTTCAAGGTGATTGATCATGAATGAAATCGCTGCAGGACCAGAGAGTGATCGACCCGTACTTATCGTCGAGGACAGTGACGATGATTTTGAAAGCACGCGTGAGGCTCTGCAAAGTATTGCAGAATTCAATTCTCCGATTCACCGTGCGGAGAACGGTGCTGAAGCCGTTGCCTATCTGGAACGGTTAAAGGCCGGCGATGAGTCCACCGTCAAACCAGAGCCGTGTCTGGTCTTGCTTGACCTGAACCTGCCCGGACTGCATGGCAGTAAAGTTTTGACTGCAATCAAGAACGACGAACGAACCCGGCACATACCCGTGGTCGTGTTCAGTAATTCACAGGAGTTCGAGGATGTGAATGCGAGCTATACGGGAGGGGCGAACAGCTTCGTGAGCAAGCCGGGTAGTCTGGATGAACTGGTGAGCACGCTGCGAAGCTTTGAGAAATTCTGGTTCAAGACTTGTGCGCTTCCGAAATTGTTAAATTAATCTGGGTAATACGCTATGAATACTGAAGACTCTCGCATACAGATACTTCTGGTCGACGATTCTCCCGATGACAGAGAATACTTTCACCAACTCATTGCAGAGGTCGATTCGCTCGGCCTGGATGTGGACGAGACTGATAATGCATCTGATGCATTGGAGAAGTTGATTATTGGGAATTACGACTGTGCCATAGTCGATTACAACATGCCTGGCTACAACGGCAAATGGTTGGTACAAGAGATGACGCGTCGCGGAATACGCACTGCGTCTATCATACTGACCGGCGGAGGCAGCGAGCGTATTGCAGTTGAGACACTCAAGTGCGGAACGCAGGACTACCTGTGCAAGAACGAAGTATCGTCAGCCATGCTTGAGCGCAGCATTGTGGAATCTCTGGCCAGCAAGTCGCAGCAGATGGACATTCTGCAGCGTGCCAATTTCGACTCCCTGACCGGTGTGAAAAATCGCGACCATTTTATGGAAGCGCTCGATACCGCTTGCGCCAAAGCAGAGCGCTTCAATCGCCATTTCGCCGTGCTGTATCTGGATCTGAATAACTTCAAGGAAATCAACGATGGCTTTGGGCACGCCGCCGGAGACGCTGCGCTGCAAGCCTTCGCCAATCAATTGAAGCTGTGTGCTCGCAATTACGATACGATCGCTCGCCTGGGTGGTGATGAGTTCGTCATGCTGTTGGAGGAGCTCGATGGTGATGGCTTGCTCTCCGCGATCAGGGTGGCGAAACGCATTCTGGAGCGGCTTGAATCAACGCCTGTGATTTTCGGTACGACTCGCTTCTCGATCGGCACGAGCATAGGCATTAGCCTCTATCCGCAAATAAGCGCAAACAAAGAGCAGTTGATCCAGCATGCGGATATGGCTATGTTTATCGCCAAGCGCTCTGGTGGTGGCTATCACGTTGCTGAGAGCGCCATGGATCTGGATACGGCAGGCAACCCTGGTTGGAAGTCGGTTAACTAAACCTGCCCCTGGAGGCGGTTTGAGATCCACACGCTCTGATAAGGGCCGAGTTGCAGTTGTTGGCCCAGATCTGTGAAGTGGACACCTGTAATCAGGTCGTACCAGTCATCGGTACTGATCAGATTGATGTCAGCCAGGTTTATCGTCTGGCTCTTGTTGGTGATATTGCTTAGCGCGAAGATGCTTTGCTCCCGATCAAGACTTTGCCGCCAGAAACCGAAAATCTCAGTACCGAGATGCAAGGTGAATTGTGTTGCATTGGGATGAAACGCCGGTTGCTTGCAGCGAATCTGAATCAATCGCTTCAGCTCATGAAAGATCCCGTAGTGCTGGGAGTCACTGTCGCTGAGGCAGTTCTCCAGTTCTTCCTCTTGCCAGATGTGGCGATTAATAGATCGTGCTCTGCCCGTGTGTTCAAGTCGGGCATAATCGTTACGTGAGCCAAACAGGCTCTGTATATAGAGTGCCGGGATACCTTCCAGAGCGAGCATGATAGTGTGTGCGCAGACAAAGCGCGCAACCTCCAGACCATCTGCGCGATCGGCAATCGTTCCCTGCAGCGCATCGAATAGCGTGATGTTCAGTTCATAGGCCTTGTCGTGACCTTCCCTTGCACGCCGAAACGTGACTCTGCCGCCGAAATCCTGAATCGTTTGTACCAGCTGCTCACGCTCCTGATCGCTCAGCAAGCCATCCAGTGGGCGCAGGCCAATGCCATCGTGGGAGGCGATGAAGTTCAGATATGCAGTGCCGTTGCGTGCCGGTGGCATGCTCATCATCCAGGTCTTCAGGTGGCGACAGTTACCGCTGAGCAGTGTGTGCAGCAACAACGGAGGCAATGAGAAGTTATAGATCACATGCGCTTCATTGGCATTGCCAAAGTAAGTCAGGTTCTCCCGGTTTGGCACATTGTTCTCACAAATAATGACAACCTCAGGTGAGTGATATTCGATGAGCGTGCGCAGTAGCTTGATGATCTCGTGAGTTTGTTGCAGGTGAATGCAATCCGTACCTGCTTCTTTCCAGAGAAACGGCACAGCATCCATGCGGAAAACCGTGACGCCATGATTGAGGTACTTGCGAATGATCCGCACGAATTCGACCAGGACCTGCGGGTTTCTGAAATCAAGATCGACCTGATCGGCACTGAAGGTACACCAGACGTGGCGGATGCCATCGCTCGTTTCGACTTCAGTAAGAAGGGGCGAGTTGCGCGGTCTTACCACCTTGCTGAGGTCGGCAGTGGGCTCTGCTTCGAAAAAGTAATCCTTGCCTGGGTCCAGGCGCTTGCGGAAATTGTCGAACCACAGGCTGCGACTCGACATATGGTTGAGCACAAGGTCTGCCATTAGTTTGTACTGCTTGCTGATCGCCTCAATATCTTCCCAATCCCCGAGGGCGGGATTTACTTCGAGGTAGTCCATGACCGCAAAGCCATCATCGGAGCTGAACGGGAAGAACGGCAGAATATGGACAGTGCTGATTACGCCATCGAGATGGGTGTTCAGAAAACGGTGCAGAGTATGTAGCGGTTTTTCGCCAGCGTTCTTGATGGTGTTGCCATAGGTAATCAGCACACAGTCGGATTCGTCCCAGTTGTTCTGATGCGGAGTGGGGGGCTGGAGATTCCTGCCCATGCCAATTTCTTCGATAAGCTGATCGATGAGCGAGTCTGCAGGATGGTCGGGATAGATGAACAGTAAATGTTCGCCGATCCTTCGGCGAAATTCTTTCTCCAGGCCTGCTTGCTGTTTATCCATTCTCTTTAGACTCCCTCCCGATTCTTGCTTTGTTCTTTCTTCCCGAGTACTACTGCTTATTTGGCATATTCACGATAGTCTTCCTCCACGGCGTCTTTCAACTGTTCAAGAATGTCCGGGATCGCACTGATAATGCGGTTCCAACTTGGTATGAACGGTTTGTCCATGGGCCGTTCCAGAAAATGCTCGCCAGCCACCATCAGATTACTGGCGAACAATTCAACCGCGGCTTCTTCTGCGTGCCTGTCATAGTTCAGGCCGTTAATCATGGCATCGTTGTGATAGGTATCGATGAAATCCAGCGCGATGCGATAGTAGGTTGCTTTGATCGTGCGAAATTTCTCGGTTGTGAATACTTCGCCATTGGTAGCGAGTTTCCGGAATAGCGCCTTGGCGATATCAATGGTCATCTTCGAGAGACCTTTCTCCCGATCTTCGAGCGACAGGTCCTGATGCTTGTGATCATAGATGTCGGCTATATCGACCTGACAAAGCCGGTTGGTCGCATAGTTGCGCTTCATCTCGGACAGCACGCCGATCTCCAGACCCCAGTCGCTCGGGATCCGCAAATCATTGATCACGTCCGAACGCATGGAAAACTCACCAGCCAGCGGATAGCGAAAACTGTCGAGATAGTCGAGGAACTCACTGTAACCGCATACTTTCTTGAGGGCGCGCAGCATGGGTGTAACGAACAGGCGCATCGCACGGCCGCTGATTTTGGTGTCCGCGACTCTGGCGTAATAGCCTTTGCAAAACTCGTAGTTAAAATTTGGATTAGCTACAGGATAGATCAGTCTGGCGAGCAGGCTCCTGTCATAAGTCAGTATGTCGCAGTCGTGCAGCGCAATGGCTTCCGCTCGACCAGAGGCGAGCATATAGCCATAGCAATACCAGACATTGCGTCCCTTGCCCATATGGGTTGGCGCCAGTTCGAGTTTTTTCAGCTGCTCATCGATCGCCAGCAAGCGAGGGCCATCATTCCAGAGTATGCGATGGTGTTGTGGCAATCTCGCGAAGTACTCCAGTGCATATTCGTATTGTTGCTGGTTTGCGCGATCGAGGCCGATGACGATTTCGTCCAGATAGGGCACGCCAACCAGTTCGTCGATGATGCCTGACAGAGCAGGGCCTTCCAGTTCGGAAAACAGGGAGGGTAGCACCAGCCCCATGGGGCGGCTGGGTTTAAAGGACTCCAACTCCGCTTCCATATTCTCCAATGGACGCTGGCCCAAATTATGAAGTGTCGTTATTACGCCGTTCTGGTGAAAATCACCCATTGTTAGCTCCCGAATGTGGATAGTTTGCCCGCGTCGTGCCAGGCGAGAATTTCTGTCATGGCCTGTACCCAGCCTGCTGGCCCTGGCTGGCTGGTGTGAATGATTTTTTCTGGTCCCTGCAAACTGATGCGACTGGATTTTGCGGATTTAATGACCACTGCAATCTGCGCCGCATTGAGCATGGCGCTGTCATTAGGGCTGTCGCCAAGCGCTACAGTCACCGGTTTGCGTTGTGCGTGCTGTCGCTCGAACCAGCGCATGGGAACACTCTTGTCATAGCTGCCCTGAATGCTAAAGAAGCGTCCCCCTTCAATCAGCTTCAGGTCCAGTTGTGCTAGCTGACTTTCGAACAACTTCCGATCTTTGTTCGTCGCAGCCCATAAGATGGGTTCGCTGAATTCCCTCTGCCTTGCCAAACGGGCCTCGACGGCTCCCAGTCCTGTCAGCTCAGAGATTTCGTGCTCACTCCAGTCAGCGAATCCCTGAAAAGACCATTTGTGCTTGCGGCGAAGCGCGTGAATTTCAGGCAACCAAGCAGAGCGGGGGCGTCCAAAAACCTGTTTCCTGGATTCTTCCTGATCGGGGAAATGCAGCGCTGCTCCGTTCTCGCAGACAAAGGGTGAGGAGAGGCCCAGTCGCTGTTGAATGAACTCGATTTCAACGGCCGTCTTGCTGGAGTTCATGACGAGCATGATGCCGCGTAGCCGCAACTGTGCGAGTAGCGGCTCGGCAGGGCTAATGGAGTAGGTATCGTGCTCCATCAAACTGCCATCCAGATCTGTGTATACGAGCAATGTCACGACGAGGCCTGAATCGTTCTTCCGTGTGTTGTCACTGACTTGCTGCCAGCGTGAGATGTACTCCTACTTTCAAGAACTGCGCCAAAAGTGTGAGAAAAATTGTCGGCTCGCGGGGTTGCGCGCAAGATCGTTCAAAGCACTGATTTGTTTAAGAAAAGTAGAGA
>JASBUV010000003.1 GCA_030147705.1 Gammaproteobacteria bacterium | reverse complement strand
TTAGCGGCTTCAGCGGCTGCCTCGGGTGTGTCTACAGCGATGCCTGTGGATACGGGAAGTCCGTATTCGGCAAACAGCTGCTTTGCCTGATATTCGTGTAAGTTCATTACAGCTCCGTTTGATTTACTCTCTTGCGTGTTGCCAGATCAGCGCTGCATCCTAGCGACGCTTGCGATTGGCGATATGAATTGCATGACCATGTAACGCCAGTGAAGCTTCGTGCACGGCCTCTGACAACGAGGGGTGTGCAAACATGGTGAGCGCGAGGTCTTCGGCACTGGTGCTGAACTCCATCGCTACCGCAACGATCTGCAGAAGATCCGCTGCGCTGGGGCCAATGATCTGACAGCCCAGTACTCTGTCTGTTTTCGCATCTGCGAGCAGCTTGACGAAGCCGTCAGTGTCAGCCGCTGCCAATGCGCGTCCGCTCACTACAAACGGGAACTGACCGGCGTTGTATTCCACGCCCTCTTCTTTCAGCTGATCCTCGTTTTTGCCAATCCAGGCCACTTCGGGGTGGGTATAAATCACCGAAGGTACGAGGTCGTAGTTAACCTGCACTTTCTTGTCGACAAGGCGCTCTGCGACCATCACGCCCTCTTCCATACCCTTGTGTGCCAGCATCGGGCCACGTACCGCATCACCGATTGCATAGATGCCATCGATATTGGTTTTGCAATTATCATCGACCTTGACGAACCCGCGCTGATCCAGCTCGAGGCCGACAGAGTCATCGATAACATTGGCTGTTGCGGGCTTGCGGCCAACACAGACAATCAGTTTGTCGAACTGGGCTTTTTGCTCGCCGTCCTTGTCGGTGTACTCGACGGTTACACCTTTCTTCGCACCTTTGCCAACCTTGCTGCCAGTAACTTTCGAGCCAAGCTTGATATCGAGGCCTTGTTTGCTGAATATTTTCAGCGCTTCTTTTGCTGTGTGGCGATCAACAGCAGGAAGAAAATCGTCCAGCGCTTCGAGAATGGTGACTTCAGAGCCGAGTCGGGCCCAAACCGAACCCAATTCCAGGCCGATGACGCCGGCGCCGATAATGCCGAGCTTCTTTGGCACTTCGGAGAACTCAAGCGCGCCAGTCGAATCGACGATTGTGTCCTGATCCACAGGCGCGGGCGGAATGTCGATGGGTACTGAACCGGCAGCAATGATTATGTTTTTCGCTTCCAGCTCTTCAGTCTTGCCGTCGTGGCCAGTGACTTCTACTTTGTTTTTGGCAATGACCTTGCCGGTACCAGCGATACCTTCAACCTTGTTGCTCTTGAAAAGACCGGCTACGCCCTGGGTGAGTTGACCAACTACCTTTTCCTTGCGGGCAATCATGGTCGGCACATCAAGCTCAACCTTACCAGTCTTGATTCCGTGGTCTGCGAAGTGCTTCTGCGCTTCCAGATACTTGTGCGACGAATCAAGCAACGCCTTGGATGGGATACATCCTACATTGAGGCAGGTGCCTCCATAGACGGTCTTGTCTTCTTTATTGAGCCATTTTTCAACACAGGCAGTGTTGAATCCCAATTGTGCACAGCGAATTGCAGCGTGATAACCGGCAGGTCCGGATCCGATCACGACAACATCAAATTGCTTAGCCATAAAATACTCTCAGTGTCTTAATCTATATTTCGAGCAGGAGACGCGTTGGGTCTTCGAGCAGTTCCTTGACAGTAACGAGGAACTGAACGGCTTCCTTGCCATCGATCATGCGATGATCGTAAGAAAGCGCCAAATACATCATTGGTAAAATTTTGACCTCTCCATCCACTGCCATCGGCCGCTCCTGGATCTTGTGCATGCCCAGGATCGCAGTTTGTGGTGGATTGAGAATCGGTGTGGATAGCAGCGATCCGAATACGCCCCCATTGGAGATAGTAAAGGTGCCACCTGTCATTTCTTCGATTGCCAGTTTGCCGTCGCGAGCTTTTTCGCCGAATTCGCGAATGCCCTTCTCGATATTCGCCAGGCTCAGTCCGTCGGCATTGCGCAGAACGGGTACAACCAATCCGCGTGGTGAGGATACAGCGACGCCGATATCCTGATAGCCGTGATAAACGATGTCATTGCCATCGATAGAGGCATTGACTGCGGGATAACGCTTCAGGGCTTCAATACAGGCCCTTACGAAGAATGACATAAAGCCCAGTCGAACGCCGTCATGAGCCTTCTCGAACTGCTCTTTGTAGCGATTGCGAATATCCATTACCGGTTGCATGTTGACCTCGTTGAAGGTGGTCAGCATGGCGGTAGTCTGGGTGGCTTGCAGGAGGCGCTCGGCGACCTTGGCACGCAGGCGGCTCATTGGCACACGTTCTTCGATTCGCCCGCCGCTCGAAGCAGGAGCTGAACCGGCTGGTGCGCTGGGGGCCGGTGATTCGATTGCCTTGAGTACATCTTCCTTGGTTACGCGGCCATCTTTGCCGGTGCCTTTGATAGTGGCAGCATCGAGATTGTTCTCTTCGGCGAGCTTTTTGGCAGCCGGACTCAATGGGGCGTCGCCGGAGTCATCGCTTTCTTTTTCTTTTGCGGCGGGCTGTTCAGTCTCTTTTGCCGCTGGTGCGGCTTCGGCAGCGGGTTTTTCAGCAGCGGCACCCGCTTCAACGGCACCAATCGCTTCATTGCTAACGATAGTCTCGCCAGAGTCCTTGATGATTTCCTTGAGTACGCCATCTGTCGGTGAGACAACTTCGATAACTACCTTGTCTGTCTCAATATCAACCAACAACTCGTCACGACTTACGCTGTCACCTACCTTTTTATACCAGGTTGCGATAGTGCCGTCGGGAACTGATTCCGGCAGAGTCGGGGCTTTGATTTCAATGCTCATTTTTTAGTCCTATATACCCAGCGTATGCGCTTAAGAGAGTGCCTCGTCGATAAATTTTTCTTGCTGGCTCTGGTGCAAGGCAGGATAACCTGCCGCAGCCGCAGCAGAAGCTTCACGCCCTGCATACTCAAGCCAGATGTGTGGAAGATGCTCATGAAGAATGCGGCGAATGTGATGTTGGCTCGAGTACCAGGCGCCCTGGTTCATCGGTTCTTCCTGACACCAGACGATGGACTCGACATTCTTGTACTGCAGTATGCAAGCCTGAACATCATCTGCCGCAAACGGATAAAGTTGTTCCAGTCGGATGATCGCAATGTCTGAAATGTTTCGCGCCCTGCGCTCTGCGCGCAAATCGTAATAAACCTTGCCGCTACAGATAATCAGTTTGCGAGCCTTCTCTTTATCGATGTCATCCGTCTCATCGATAACAACCTGGAAGCTGCCTTCGGCCATCTCTTCCAGTGAAGAAACAGTCTCTTTGTGGCGCAACAAACTCTTCGGTGACATCACGACCAATGGTTTGCGCAGTGGGCAGAGAATCTGCTTGCGCAACATGTGGAATACCTGAGCCGAAGTGGTCGGCAGGCAAACCTGAATATTGTGTTCTGCACAAAGTTGCAGGAATCGCTCCAGACGTGCAGAGGAGTGTTCTGGCCCCTGCCCTTCATAACCATGTGGCAAGAGCATGGTGAGCCCGCACAGGCGTTGCCATTTGTGTTCGCCGCTGGTGATGAATTGGTCAATCACGACCTGGGCTGAATTGGCAAAATCGCCGAACTGCGCCTCCCAGATTACCAGCGCATTGGGTGCGGTGGTCGCATAACCATATTCGAACGCCAATACTGCTTCTTCTGACAGCAGCGAGTCGAAAATGGTGAAATCGAACTGGTCTTTCTGAACCTGCTGCAGAGGAATAAACGCTTCGTTGGTTTCCTGATCGTAGATAACGGCATGGCGATGCGAGAAAGTGCCACGTCCCACATCCTGACCGGTAATACGTATCTTGTTGCCGGTGGACAAGATGCTCGCGTAGGCAAGTGTTTCGGCAAAGCCCCAATCTACTGGAATTTCACCCGCGGCCATGCTGGCGCGGTCATCCATGATCTTCTTGACCTGGCGCTGGATGTTGAATTTCGGTGGCAGTTGCACAACTTTCTTTGCCAGTGCCTGCAGATGCTCAAGCGGCATAGAAGTGTTGTAATGTGGTGACCAGTCGTGACCGAGGTAAGGGCTCCAATCTACAAAGAGTTCTACAGAGGGCTCTTTTACCAGGCTCTTGACGACGTGCTCGCCCTCGTCGAGATCTTCTCGGTAGGCACGATTCAGCTCGTCCGATTCTTCGGTGCTCATTACACCCTGTTGCGCCAGAGCTTCGGCATACAATGTGCGGGTAGACTTATGCTGCTTGATCGCCTTGTACATGACTGGCTGGGTCGCTGACGGCTCGTCAGTTTCGTTATGACCACGACGGCGATAGCAAACCAGATCAATAACAACGTCTTTCTTGAACTCGTAACGGAAATCCAGCGCCAGCTGCGTGACAAACAATACTGCTTCCGGGTCGTCCGCGTTGACGTGGAAAATAGGTGCCTGCACCATTTTTGCCACATCGGTACAATACTCTGTAGAGCGCGCATCATCCTGTCGGCTGGTGGTAAAACCGACCTGATTGTTGATGATGATGTGCACCGTGCCGCCTGTGGAATAAGCGCGGGTCTTGGACATCTGGAATGTTTCCATCACCACGCCCTGGCCTGCGAAGGCCGCATCGCCGTGAATGATGACGGGCACTACTTTCTCGCCTTCTCGATCGAGTCTTCGAACTTGTCGAGCGCGCACCGAGCCTTCTACCACCGGAGACACAATCTCAAGGTGGGATGGATTAAACGCCAGGGCCATATGCAGTTCGCCGCCAGCTGTCATGATGTTTGAAGAGAAACCCTGGTGGTACTTCACATCGCCAGAGCTCTTGTAGGTTGCCCTGCCTTCAAACTCGCTAAACAGATCGGCGGGATTCTTGCCGAGAATGTTCACCAGCACATTGAGGCGACCGCGGTGCGCCATACCTAACACGATTTCTTTGGCGCCGTATTTACCGCTGCGCTGAACGATTTCATCCAGCGAGGGAATCAGGCTCTCGCCTCCTTCCAGTCCGAAGCGTTTGGTGCCGGGGTATTTGGAATCAAGGTGCTTTTCGAGACCCTCTGCTGCGGTGAGGCGCTCCAGCAAGTGCCGTTTCACATCGGCAGGAAATTCCGGGAAACCGTCATTGGATTCAATGCGCTGCTGGATCCATTGTTTCTCTTCCAGGTTAACGATGTGCATAAACTCGTAACCGACAGAGTTACAGTAAATGCGCTCCAACGTATCGACCAGATCCCGTAGCGTTGTCTTGTCCTTGCTTATAAAGAGCGAGCCCGTCTGGAACAAGGTGTTGTAATCGAGTGGAGACAGATCGTGAAATTCCAACTCGAGATCAGGCACGCGTTCGCGGTGCATGATGCCCAGTGGATCGAGGTTGGCCTTCTGGTGTCCGCGGACCCGATAAGAGCTGATGAGCAGCATAACGTTGACTTGCTTGCGCTCATGCTCCGAGTTGACGATATCTTCGTTGCTGAGTACGGGGGCAAAGCGGCTCTTTTTGCCGAGCGCTTCGAACTCTTTGCGAATCTGTGAGTGCGATACCTCGACATGACTGTCGCCGTTGATGGCTGGCAGAGATTCGAAAAACGCGCGCCATTCGTCGGGAACCGATTCCTTGTCACTCAGGAAAGATTCATACAGCTCTTCAACGTATGCAGCATTGGACCCGGACAGGTGGCCGGTACTCCACATAAGTTCCATGATGCTGTCGTGCATTCTCTCGACCTCTGTAATGCTGAGCCTTCAATGAGGCTCTGAAGAAATAGAATTAGATTCTCAAGTGCCCTGGGAAAGCAGCATGCCGCGAATATGGCCGATCGCCCGAGTCGGGTTTAGCCCCTTCGGACAAACTGACACACAGTTCATGATGCCCCTGCAGCGAAAGACGCTGAAAGGATCGTCCAGATCAGCCAGCCGCTCAGCCGTGGCCGTGTCCCTGCTGTCAGCGAGAAAGCGGTATGCCTGCAAGAGGCCAGCTGGACCAATAAACTTGTCCGGGTTCCACCAGAAAGAGGGACAACTGGTACTGCAGCATGCGCAGAGAATGCATTCGTACAGTCCGTCGAGCTTTGCTCGATCTTCCGGTGACTGCAGCCTTTCGATTGCCGGTGCCGGTTTGTTGTTCACGAGATAAGGCTTAACCTTCTCGAACTGCTGGTAGAACATCGACATATCGACAACCAGATCACGAACTACTGGCAAGCCGGGCAGCGGTCGCAACACCAGTTTCTGGCCGGGTTTTACAGCTTTGGAGATCGGTGTGATACAGGCCAGACCGTTGGTTCCGTTCATGTTCATGCCATCAGAACCACATACGCCCTCGCGACAGGAGCGGCGATAGGAAATAGTCGGATCTTTTTGTTTGGCAAGTTCCAAAACGTCGAGCACCATCAGGTCTTTGCCTTCCGGGATGGCTACCTCGATATCCTGCATGACAGGCTTATCATCGGTTTCAGGATTGTAGCGATAGATACTAACTAACACGGTTCACCTTGCTTGCATTGAGCAATGATAATTAATAAGTCCGAACTTTGGGCTCGAACGTGTCGACAGTCTTGGGTTTGAAATTCACTGCACGTTTGCCCACTTTTTTGTCAGTTGGGTAGTAGAGTGAATGACAGAGCCAGTTTTCGTCATCGCGCTCGCGATAGTCATCGCGTGCGTGAGCGCCACGGCTCTCGGTACGCGCTTCCGCAACGATGGCAGTTGCCTCCGCAACCTCGAACAGGTTCTGCAATTCGAGCGCTTCGATTCGGGAGGTATTGAATGTCATCGACTTGTCTTCGAGTCGGACATTCGCAACGCGTTCGCGCATCGCTGCCAACTTCTCGATCCCTTGCTGCATAAAATCACCTTTGCGGAATACGCCAAAGTGATTCTGCATGATGTCTTGCAGCTCTTTACGGAGCGCATGTACCGGTTCGCCTGAATCGCTGGCATTAAGTCGATTGAGACGCGACGCAGCTTCGTCGAGATCTGAATCGCTTGCTGCGCGACCCGCTGTTTCGATGCGTAGATGCTCTTCAAGAAATTTGCCTGCTGCGCGACCGAATACAATCAGGTCGAGCAAGGAGTTGCCGCCGAGACGGTTTGCACCGTGCACTGACACGCAGGCAGTTTCGCCGACTGCAAACAGCCCTGGAATAATCTGGTCGTTGCCGCTGGCATCAACAGTCAGCGCCTGACCATGAATATTGGTCGGTACGCCGCCCATCATGTAGTGACAGGTTGGTACCACAGGGATTGGTTCTTTCACAGGATCTACGTGTGCGAATGTGCGCGACAATTCGAGAATGCCTGGCAATTTCGCATTGAGGACTTCTTCGCCCAGATGGTCGAGCTTGAGTTTTACGTGATCGCCGTGTTCGCCGCAGCCTCGACCTTCGAGTATTTCGAGGACCATGGATCGGGCTACAACGTCTCGCCCAGCGAGATCTTTGGCATTGGGTGCGTAGCGCTCCATAAAGCGCTCGCCGTCCTTGTTGATCAGATAGCCCCCTTCACCGCGGCAACCTTCTGTTACCAGAGTGCCGGCACCGTAGATTCCGGTTGGGTGGAATTGCCACATCTCCATGTCCTGTACCGGGAATCCGGCACGGATAGCCATGCCTACTCCGTCGCCAGTGTTGATGTGTGCGTTAGTGGTTGATGCGTAGATACGCCCGGCACCTCCGGTGGCCAGAACGGTGGCCTTGGATTCTATGTAAACCGTTTCGCCGGTTTCCATGCAGATAGCGATGATGCCGACTACTGCGCCATCCTGATTCTTGACCAGGTCCGCGGCAAACCACTCGTTAAAAAACACGGTGTTGTTACGCAGGTTGCCTTGATAAAGCGTGTGCAGCATTGCGTGACCTGTGCGATCAGCCGCGGCACAGGTACGGGCGGCCTGCCCGCCTTTGCCGAAATCCTTGGACTGGCCACCGAATGGTCGCTGATAAATGCGACCGTTCTCGGTACGAGAGAACGGCAAGCCCATGTGTTCGAGTTCGAAGACCGCCTGAGGGCCTTCGCTGCACATGTACTCAATGGCATCCTGATCACCGATGTAGTCAGAACCCTTGACCGTGTCATACATGTGCCAGCGCCAATCGTCATTCGGGTCTGCACTGGCGATTGCGCAGGTAATGCCACCTTGCGCCGAAACAGTATGAGACCGGGTTGGGAAAACCTTGCTGATACAGGCTGTTTTATAACCGGATTGCGCCAACTGCAGTGCTGCGCGCATGCCTGAGCCGCCACCCCCGACGATTACCGCATCAAATGAAATTTTTCTAAGACCTGACATCTAGTTACCCCAAAAAATCTGAATGCCCCAGATCAGGTAAACTGCAACGAGCAGAATACAGAATGCCTGGTAAGCCAAACGAAGTGCGGTAGCCGCGCCGCCGAAATGTGATGGCGTGAGGTAGTCAGTTCCGACTGTCCACATGCCGATCCAGGCGTGGCCACACAAAGAAGCCAGTGCAAGCAAACTGAAAATGCGCATTACATTGGATTCGAAAATCGCACTCCACTGGGCAAAATCCATGTCCGGAGTGAAGGCGAATGAGCCGAGTACACAGAGTGTGTATGCGGCGAGAATAACGGCGCTGAAGCGCTGGATGAGCCAGTCCGAAAGCCCGGAGCGGCTGAGATTCGTTGCGTTAGTTACCATATCCAAACTCCTGCGATGACGATGGCAATGGCAGAGATGACAATCGTCAATATTGCGCCCGTTCTGCCGCCCTGGAGGGTCTCACCGATGCCGAAGTCCATGATCAGGTGTTTCACGCCCGCAATCAGGTGATACAACAGCCCTGCCACGATCACCCAGACAACGAATTTGACCAGGGGTGTGGACAGATAGTCAGCCGCTTGCTGAAAGCCTGCTTCTGATTCGAGGGAAAGCTGCAACAGGTAGAGCAATACAGCAGTTCCGAAGAACAGCAGGACGCCAGTAATACGGTGTGTAATGGAAGTTAGGGCCGGTAGCGGCCATTTGAACGCAATCAGGTTCAGATTGACGGGTCTTTTATCTTTCACAGTAAGCCTAATCCGATAGCCATTGAGTGAGAGGTTCGCGCGCCTTGCGGGCGAGTCGCCGGATTTGAACAAATACGCAAACTAATTGAATTAATTAAACAATTTGGCAGGTTCAAACGCCGCAGAGTATACGGCTCGAGGCCTCTAAATACAATAAATCCAGGGGTTATCCCCCGATTAATGACAATATTTTGTCATCGACAAATTCAAGGTGCAAGAAACACCAGAAATACGACAATCGCAGCGCCAAATCTGCCTGCTTTTTACTCGTATGACTGTCACATTACGACTGCACAATGGGGAAAACTTTAGACGGCCTCACTACCGTGTTCTATGCGTCGGCAGGAACGACAAATATTTGACAAAAGTGGGGCCAACTCCCTATGCTTCCCATCCCTGCGCAAGCGCTGGCCAGGCTCGTTAGAAGCACGCTGACATAGCTTAAGCAGTTGATTTCCAAGCATTAATATTCCCAAAAAAGACACGCAGGAGTCTGGCATGAGCGAGAAAAAGGCCCAGTTAACCATTGACGGGATCGACGAAACCATCGAGTTACCCGTTTATGAGGGAAGTACTGGACCCAATGTAGTGGATGTTCGCAGCCTCGTAGGAAAAGGAGTTTTTACTTACGACCCCGGTTTTGTCTCAACCGCCGCATGTGATTCGGATATTACCTATATTGATGGTGCAGCAGGCATTTTGCTGCATCGTGGCTACCCTATTGAACAACTGGCAGAAAAATCCAACTTTCTGGAAACCTGCTACCTGCTGCTGAACGGCGAATTGCCCAACCAGCAGGAGTTTGATGAATTCGAGAACTCCATTCGCTACCACACCATGGTAGACGAAGGTATCCGTCTGTTTTTCCGAGGTTTTCCGCGCGATGCGCATCCTATGGCGATGCTCTGTAGCGCAGTAGCCGCCCTCTCGGCCTTCTATCACGACTCACTGGATATCGATAACCCTGAGCATCGTATGCTGGCGGCCCATCGCGTCATCGCGAAAATGCCGACTCTGGCAGCCATGTGCTACAAGCACGGCATCGGCCAGCCCTTCATGTACCCTCAGAACGAAATGGGGCTTGCCGAAAACTTCCTGCACATGATGTTTGATACGCCCTGCGAAGCGCCTTCTGTGAGCCCGACGCTCGCCAAGGCGATGGATACGCTCTTCCTTCTCCATGCAGACCACGAACAAAACGCCTCAACGTCGACAGTACGCCTGGCAGGCTCAACTGGCGCCAACCCCTATGCCTGTATCGCTTCTGGTATTGCAGCGCTCTGGGGGCCAGCACACGGTGGTGCCAACGAAGCTGTATTGAAGATGCTGGATCAGATTGGCGACGAATCACGTATTGAAGAATTTATCGCCAAGGCGAAAGACAAGAACGACCCCTTCCGTCTGATGGGATTCGGACACCGTGTCTACAAGAACTACGACCCACGCGCCACAGTAATTCGCGGTATCTGCGATCAGGTACTGGAAGAGCTGGGTAGCATGAACGACCCGCTGTTCCGCATCGCCAAGAAGCTGGAGAAAATCGCGCTGGAGGATGAATACTTCAACGAGCGTAAACTGTTCCCGAACGTGGACTTCTACTCCGGCATTATCCTCAAGGCGATTGGTATCCCAACAAGCCTGTTCACAGTGATTTTCGCCACAGGCCGCACACCAGGCTGGATTGCACACTGGAACGAAATGCTGAGCGGATCATACCGCATCGGTCGCCCTCGTCAGCTCTACAAAGGCCATACACGTCGCGACTACAAGAGCTGATTGTTCGACTCATTCGCTCTCAAGTGAAACTAAAAAACGGGCAGCTTAAAGTGCCCGTTTTTTTTCGTCTGTGATTTTTTGAATTTGCCAGTTCTCTTTTTTGATACTTTGAACAGTGCCCTCGATCGCGACTGCGGGAAGGCAGGGTTCCCGCCCCGCCGGCTCGGCGCCCATCCTGGGTGCCCTCGCTCCAGAAAAAGCCCTGAAAAGCGGTCTTTTTCTTCCACTCGGCGCCGGCCTGATTGGCGGGTCGCAAACCCTGCCTCC
>JASBUV010000291.1 GCA_030147705.1 Gammaproteobacteria bacterium | reverse complement strand
CGTTTTACATGATGAATCCGCGCAACCCACTCACTTTTATCGATCGCTGCCTGCTTCAGGTTGATCAGGCGCTACGCACCTGTGTACCCGGCTCATCCCAGGCCCAGCGCCGCTCGCCAGCAGAGCCGCTTGATGAAGTTCAGATGAGTGAGAGCGAGCGCCGTCATGCGGCGGGGCTGATGCGGATCAATCACACTGGAGAAGTTTGCGCCCAGGCGCTGTATGCCGGTCAGGCAAGCACCGCCAAGCTTGGCGAGACACGAGCCGCGATGGAGCATGCTGCACAGGAAGAGGTAGATCATCTCGCCTGGTGTGAACAACGCCTTCAGCAGCTCGATAGCAGGCCTAGCGTGCTCAATCCTCTCTGGTACGGCATGTCATTCGGCATGGGCGCATTGGCGGGCATAGCAGGCGATAAGTGGAGCCTGGGTTTCGTTGCCGAAACCGAGCGTCAAGTGTGCGAGCATCTGGAAGAGCACCTGCAGAAACTGCCTGAGGGTGACGAACGCAGCAAGGCGATTCTCGAGCAGATGATCAGTGATGAGCGCGAACATGGTGAGACAGCCAAACAGGCTGGCGGCGCAGACTTGCCAGCACCAGTCCAGAAGGCCATGACCGGGCTCTCGCAGGTCATGAAGAAATCAACGTACTACGTATAAGACCTGATTGCCTATAAGCACCTGGTCTAGCCGGCTGCTTTCTCGTCCACCTTCGCTCGATCTCGCCCATTCACGACAAACGCAGGTCTCCCGTCTGTCTCTCGCCTGTCTCTCGCCTTTCACTCGCCAGCCAGACCCGCATGCCGTTTTTTGAACTCTCGGTCGAGCTTTGCGTGCTGCCTCGCTGCTCTACCTCTTACTGATCAGCGATGATTTCGAAGTCGTGGCTGACTTTGACGCCGGCTTCCTTGAGCATGATCGACGCTGAGCAATATTTGTCAGCCGACAGCTCCACGGCGCGTGCGACCTGCTTCTCGCTCAGATCTTTGCCCGAAATCTTGAAATGCAGGTGAATCGATTCAAACACGGCAGGCGTGGCATCCACTCGTTCGGCTGAAACCTCAGCAACACAGCTGGTGATCTGCTGACGCGCTTTCTTCAGAATCGTCACGACATCGAAAGAGGAACAGCTACCCACTCCCAACGCCATCAGCTCCATCGGGCGCATGCCCATATTGCGGCCGCCTGCCTCGGGCGCGCCATCCAGCACGATAGCGTGCCCGGATCCGGATTCGCCCACAAACATCACATCATCAACCCACTTTACTCTTGCCTTCATAATTCCGCCCGTTTCACTGTGATTACTGCTCCTGCAAACATCAAGAATTGCCTGCAAACTACCGATAAACCCTAGTAGCACTGCCTGGTTCGCTCGAGCTGCGCAAGATTATCACAGTTCAGTGGCCTGCTCATCAGCGCTTCTCGACACCCAGAGACGGAAGTCGTGGCGAACAACACAGCAGAGGCTCATGAGTGATTAGCACTAATCATGTGACTGAACTCTCATAAATGCGGTATAAATGTGCTATATAAAACAAGAACTCAACAGGAGAGTGAGGAAATTCACATATGGCGCTTATGGCCATCACCCCACACATCGAGGATCTGGACAACTTCCTGTCCCATTGCCATCGTAAACGCTACCCGAATCGCTCAACGATAATTTACGAGGGCGATCAGTGCGATACGCTTTACTACATCATCAAGGGGTCGGTTTCCGTCATTCTTGAAGATGATGACGGTAAAGAGGTGGTTATTGCCTACCTGAATCCGGGAGACTTCTTCGGTGAGATGGGCCTGTTTGAGAAATCCGAAGAGCGTAGCGCCTGGTGTCGCGCTCGCACTGCCTGCGAGATAGCAGAAATCAGCTATTCCAGCTTCAACACCTATATTCGCTCACATCCCGAAATCGTCTTCACAATCGGTCAGCAGATGGCACACCGCCTGCGTAACACCACACGCAAAGTGGGCGACCTCGCGTTCTATGACGTGACCGGTCGCATCGCACGCACGTTGATCGAATTGAGCAAAGAACCTGATGCCATGACGCACCCTGACGGTATGCAGATCAAGATCACCCGCCAGGAGATTGGCCGGATCGTAAACTGCTCGCGTGAAATGGCGGGACGGGTTCTCAAGACACTTGAGGAACAGGACCTGATCAGCGTGTCCGGCAAGACTATTGTCGTGCACGGCACACGTTAGCGACGCCTGAGCGAAACACTGCCCTCCCTTTAGCCCGGGATCAGCAAGACTGCCCAGGTGAACAGCACCAACAGCATCGCTATCATCACTGCCGCAGAACCGATGTCTTTCGCGACGCGGGATAGCTCATGGTAATCACTGCCCACCCTGTCCACTGCATTCTCGATCGCGGTGTTGAGTAGCTCCACGAGAATCACCAGCACCAGCGAACCAATCAGCAGCACCCGCTCGACATCCGATTGCCCAAGCCACAGCGCCAACGGCGCCATGACCACAAAGGCTGCCACTTCCATGCGCACGGCCTCTTCCTGCTCGAACGCTGCTTTGAGCCCAGCGGCGGAATATCCGGCAGCAGCAATCAGTCTCGGAATGCCTTTTCTGGCTGGCGGTGGTTTGCGAGCTGAGTGATTTTCAGCGCTCGATTCAGAGCTTGCTCCGGGAGTATTGACAGTTTCGCTGGTCCTGGAATGCAGGCTGGCTTGTTCGATCTCGTCTGACTTTTCTGCTTTATCCATGTTGCGCATTGCTCCCGGTGGCGGTCCGGTGGATTCACATTACAAAAAGTCGGCGAATAGCTCCTTCAGTTTTTCTCCAGGCTGGTCTGCACGCATGAAGGATTCACCAACGAGAAAGCCATAGACGCCGTGTTCGATCATCTTCTGCACATCGGCAACGGTATTGATTCCGCTTTCGGTGATAACCAGTTTGTCTTCAGGGATTTGCGCAGACAAATCGATCGTCGTTTGCAGGCTGGTCTCAAACGTGTGCAGGTTGCGATTATTGATCCCGATGAGATCCGCTTCGACCTGCAAGGCACGCTCCAGTTCTGCAGCGTTGTGCACTTCAACCAGTATATCGATGTCTATCTCGTTTGCATAAGCGGCAAGATCAATAAATTGTGAATGTTGCAATGCTGCAACAATTAAAAGAATACAATCGGCACCCAGTGCTTTCGATTGGGCGATCTGGTAAGGATCGACCATGAAATCCTTGCGTATGACAGGAATATTACAAGCCGCGCGACCTGCTTGCAGAAACTCATCGGCACCCTGAAAATAATTTCGGTCCGTCAGAATAGAGAGACAAGTGGCACCATTAGCTGCGTAGTCCTGAGCGTGTTCGGCTGGGTCGAAATTGGCACGGATAAGGCCCTTCGATGGTGAGGCACGCTTGATCTCGGCAATCACCGCCGCCTTGCCGGCAGCGACAGTTTCCGTCATGGCGGCCGCAAAACCGCGCTGGCTACCCGCTTCGGGAAATCGTGCTTCCAGCTCCGCCAGTGACACCTCGGCCTTGTCCGCAGCCACTTCGGTGTGTTTGTGTGCGACGATCTCTTCGAGGATTGTTGCTGCCACGTCTACGCTCCCGCCTGCTGACTGAATGCAGCGAGTTGTTCCAGTTTGCGCAGCGCATCACCACTCGTCAGCATCGATTTGGCCTTCTCCACACCGGCTTCGAGCGAGTCGGCAAGATTGGCAGCGTAAATGGCAGCACCGGCATTGAGGGCCACAATATCGCCAGCCGCCTGGTTCTCATAGGTGAGCGCTTGGCGCAGCATTGCCAGGCTTTCCTGTGCATTGTTGATTTGCAACATGCGGAAATCCTGGTAACTCGCTATACCGAAATCTTCAGGCTTGACCGAGTACTGAGTGATCTTGCCGTTTTTGAGTTCACCCACATAGGTCATTGCCGACAGGCTGATCTCATCCAGGCCGTCGTCAGCAGCCACCACCAACACATGCTCACTACCGAGATCCCGAAGCACTTCCAGGATAATTCCTATCCAGCCACTGTCGTAGACGCCCAATATCTGATTCGGCGCAGCTGCGGGATTGGTCAGCGGGCCGAGCAAATTGAAAACAGTACGCACGCCAATTTCCTTGCGCGCGGTGATAACGTGTTTCATGGCACTGTGATGAGCTGGCGCAAACATGAAACCGACACCGATCTCATCGATTGCCTTTCCGACTTGCTCGGCAGTCATCGCCAGATTAACACCCGCCGCTTCCAGCACGTCGGCACTGCCACTCTTTGATGTCGCGCCACGATTACCATGTTTGGCTACCTTCGCGCCTGCTGCGGCCGCAACCAGCGCCGAGGCAGTCGACACATTGAATTTGTTCGAGCCACTGCCGCCCGTGCCACAGGTATCTACCAGATGACTGCGATCGCTTACATTCACCTTGGTCGACAGCTCGCGCATCACCGTCGCGCCGCCCAATACCTCACCCGCTTTGACACCCTTCATCTGCAAGCCAACCAGAAACGCGGCATTCTGCGCATCTGTGGTCTGCCCGGACATGATGTCGCGCATCACTGCGATCATTTCATCACTGGCAAGATCCTTGCCTGACATGACTGTGTGAATGGCGGTTTTGATCTCCATAAAACGAACTCCGTACTTTTCGGGCGAGCGCCCTCAATCTCAGGCGGACTTGGCCTGTTGGGGCTGATAGGCGTCTTCGAGGAAATTTTTCAGCAGCAAGTGGCCATGCTGACTGAGAATGGATTCGGGATGAAACTGTACGCCTTCGATTGCAAACTCGCGATGCCGTACGGCCATGATTTCTTCTTTCTCGCCAGACTCCGTAACCGTCCAGGCGGTTTCTTCCAGGCAATCCGGCAAGGTCTTTCGATCGATAACCAGTGAGTGATAGCGCGTTGCGGTAAAAGGCTCTGTGATACCGGTGAACACTCCCTCACCGTTGTGATGGATCTGCGACAACTTGCCGTGCATTACCTGCCCAGCGCGGACTATATCGCCGCCGAAGACCTGACCGATGCTCTGATGACCCAGACAAATTCCGAGAATCGGGAGTTTGCCAGCGAAATACTTCACGGCCTCCATGGAGACACCAGCCTCATTGGGCGTGCAGGGCCCGGGTGAGACCACCAGCCGCTCGGGCTTCATTGCCTCGATTTCTGCCACGCTGATCGCATCATTGCGAAACACGCGCACATCAGCTCCCAATTCGCCGAGATATTGCACGACGTTGTAGGTAAAGGAGTCATAGTTATCGATCATCAACAGCACTGTGGTGTCCTTGCTTGCCGCTTGGTTCAATGCCCTGTGCTTTAATCCCTGCCGGATCCGCCTATTCGGGCAGCGCCAATCATAGCAAGGCTACCCTGAACTGTCTTGAACAGGCGCAGGATTCTTGTGCATCTCAACTGCGTCTGGCGAGCAATCCGGACCAGACCAATTGGCGTATGACAGAGCCATGAGCAAAAAGCATTCTTCAGACAACACTGCCCCACCCGCAATTCTCTGGTTTCGACAGGATCTGCGCCTGTCGGACAATCCCGCGCTGGTGGCAGCCTGCAAACAGGGCAGAGTACTGCCCGTCTATATCCATGACACGGTCAACGCCGGTGTCTGGCAGCCCGGTGAGGCCAGCCGCTGGTGGTTACAGCAATCTCTGGCCGAGTTGAACCGCAGCCTCAATGACAAGCTCTGGCTCTTTGCCGGTGATCCCAGGGAAATCATTCCTCAGCTGATGAATTCCCATGGCGCCACAGCAATCTACTGGAATCGCAGCTATGAGCCGTGGCAAACAGCCAGAGACAAGGAGCTCAAGGCATCGCTGGAGGATGCGGGATTTGATGTCAGCTCCCACAATGGCGCTCTGCTCTGGGAGCCATGGGAAAATCTGAAGAACGATGGCACTCCCTACAAGGTGTTTACGCCATTTTATCGCAATGCAATTCAGCGGCTTCCGCAGATCTCCACGCCTTTGCCAGTTGTCAAAAAGCTGGATCTGGTTGAGTGCGAACAGGGTTCCGACAAACTCGACCATTTACAACTCCTGCCTTCTATGGATTGGTACACTCCCCTGTCCGGGTATTGGCAGCCAGGGGAATCAGGAGCTGAGAGTCGACTGCGGGCCTTCCTCAAAAATGGCCTGCACAACTACAAGAAGGGGCGCGACTATCCGAGTCTGCAGGCAGTCTCGCGTATCTCTCCACATCTGCATTTCGGCGAAGTCTCGCCTCGCCAGCTGTGGCATGCAGCCGGCCTTGCTGGATTTGAGTCCGGCTCAGAAGAACAAAGCGCCTATTTTCAGAGAGAGCTGGCCTGGCGGGAATTTTCCATCTCCTTGCTCTACCATTTCCCTGACCTCACCCGGCGCAATATGAATCAACAGTTCGATGCGTTTCCCTGGCGCCATGAGGCGCCTCTGCTGCGGGCATGGCAACGTGGTGAAACGGGTTATCCGCTTGTCGATGCAGGGATGCGGGAATTATGGCAAACAGGCTATATGCATAACCGGGTGCGCATGGTAGTGGGGTCATTTCTGGTGAAGAATCTGCGCCATCATTGGCTGGACGGTGCGCGCTGGTTCTGGGATTGCCTGCTGGATGCCGATCTCGCCAATAACACTTGCAGCTGGCAATGGGTGGCTGGTTGTGGAGCCGATGCCGCTCCTTACTTCCGCATCTTTAATCCGGTAACACAGTCACGCAAGTTTGATGCTTGTGCTGACTACATCAGAGAATTC
>JASBUV010000290.1 GCA_030147705.1 Gammaproteobacteria bacterium | reverse complement strand
CCAATAATTGAGGCATTTCTGAGAAATGCGCGACGTGAAAACTCCGGCTTCATACGCATGGTCTTCCTCCCCCACGAAGTCCAAAGAACAATCAGAATGACAAGCTCAGACTACTCTACCAGCCGTCGGACAGACTAATGGTTTTCGAAATCCATCACTTTAATCATGGAATTGCACGAACCAGGAATAATCAGGGGAATGCAGAAGAGATTTCTTAAGAGTCCCGGTGGGGACAGGTCAGGAGCAATGAGAAGTGAAGCTGATCAGGACGATAACGCCAAGCACGTTATCGTCCTGATCTGTATGGCTATTGCTCCAACGCGAACGTCGCCAGAACATGTCCGGATATGACGGAGATGTATTGCACTCCGTCCACAGCGAATGTCACTGGCGCCATCACGATCTGACCACCCAGGCTGGTCTTCCACAAAAGCTCGCCATTGGTGGCATCGAGCGCGTGGAAATGACCTTCACGGCCGCCGGTAAACAGCAGGTCTGTTGCAGTGGTTAGCATGCCGCTGTCGCTGACGTCGAACTGGTCGAATTCCCAGACAGCCTCGCCCGTTTCAGGATCCATCGCCTTCAGCGACGCATGACCCACCGCATCGGTCCAGTTGTTAATCGGATTGGTACGACCTATGCCCACGGTCGGCGCTTCGGGCGCAGGCGCTACGACATCAAAACCACCTCCGAGAAAGGCACGGCCTGGCACATACTCAGAAAATTCTGGTCGATAGATCGAGCCGTAGTCTTCCCACGACGCGAAATAGAACAATCCAGTACGTGGACTAAAGGAAGGCGGATACCAGTTTGTTCCGCCCTGATTGCCTGGATAGGTTGGCATGCCTTCTGGCTGTGGCGTTGGTATCGGCCGACAATTCTCATCCAGACCGCTGGCCCAGTTTACGCGCACGTAATTTTTGCCTAACAGGCATTCACCTGTCGTGCGATCGAGCACATAGAAAAAGCCATTACGGTTAGCCCACAGCATGGACTTGACGGCACGGCCGTTCCATTCGATATCGGCCAGTACTGGTACTTGCACGGCGTCATAGTCGTAGCCGTCGTTGGGAGTAAACTGGAAATACCATTTGAGCTCGCCGGTATCGGCATCCAGCGCGATGACGGAATCAGAGTAGAGGTTATCGCCGGGGCGCTGGGCGGCGTTCCAGTCGGGGCCAGGGTTGCCAACTCCCCAATAGGTCTGATTCTGCTCCACATCGAACGAGCCAGTAATCCACACAGGCGCACCACCATACTGCCAATCGTCGCCTTCCCAAGTTTCATGACCAGGTTCACCCGGGCCAGGGATGGTGTAAGTCTTCCATACCTCTTCGCCAGTCAGCGCGTCATAGGCCGCCACATAGCCGCGAATTCCAAACTCGCCACCGCCGACGCCAACCAGAATTTTATCTTTGACTGCAAGCGGAGCCATGGTGACGGAGTAGGCCAGATTCACATCGCCGACAGCGATATCCCAGATGGGTTGCCCATTGATACGGTCGAGCGCTACCAGTCGTGCATCGAGAGTTCCCATGTAGACCATATCGCCAAGAATCGCAACGCCCCGGTTATTGGCTCCGCAACACACCCGGGAGTTTTCTGCGGGTGTATGCCGGTACTTCCAGAACACGCGACCGGTAATCGCGTCAACAGCCATCACGCTGTTCGGTCGTTCCGTAACATACATGATGCCGTCAACAACAATCGGATTCGATTGCCACGCGCCGAATACCTGATTCTGCAGCATCCATTTCAATTCCAGATCCTGCACGTTGTCGCGATTGATCTGATCCAAAAGGCTGTAGCGCTGGCTCATATAGCCACCGTTGTAGGTGAGCCAGTTATGCGGCTCATCGGCCGCATTGAGAATGCGCTCGTAAGGGACTTGCGCCGTTGCAGAGCCGAAAGCTGTCAGCAATACGAAACCAGCGGCAATTATTTTTAAAGAGATAGAATTCATTACTGCACTCCTGTTCTTATGCCGCGCAAATTCAGCAGATAGGCAACTACATCTGCAACCTCGTCGCTATTGAGTGTTGTTGGAGGCTTCGATGGCTGTTCACTGACTGTATAGCTGGTGAGATTTTCTTTCAGCAGTGAGCGCAGCTGACCGTTGGAATCGATGAGCTGCACGCTGTAGGTGTCTTCATTGAGCCGTCGACCGGTGATTACCTCTTCATTGGTTGTCACCAATCGCACAGGGCGATTGATCGGCAACAATGCAGTGGCCGGATCGACAAGATTGAGTTGCAGATTGGCTGGCGTGCGACGCAGGCCCACATCGGACAGGTCGGGCGCGGTACGCTGACCCACGCCATTCACTCGATGACAACTGCTGCAGTTGCCCTTGCCTTCGAATATTGCCTGCCCGCGCACCGGGTCGCCTACTCGGACGGCCACGCCTTCCGGATCAAAACCTGCGCGGATATAGGCTGTGATGGCTGAGAGATCACCAGCATTAAAATCGAATGCAGGCATACGACCCTCCGCCGCACCAGAGGTAATGACTGCTGTCAGATCAGCATCTGACTGAACAGTGCGGAATATTCCCCGACGCAGATCGATGCCATCAACCAGATCTCCCTGGGGGCCATGACAGAGCGCGCATTGCTGGGTGTAAATTCGCAGACCCGCCTGAATCGCCTCAGAGGTATAACGGTGATCTCCCAGATCCTGGGCAAACAGCGCTGGCGTTAGTACTGCCATTACTACGAACGTTGCCAGCTTCGATGCTGCAAGCGCCGGTTTCTTGGTTTTATTGAGTCGCATGCGCCTCATACTCTACTCCAGATTTGCGGATAATGATTTGCGGGTGACATTATTGAAGCAGGGATAAAGAATTTCAACTGACGCGGATGGGCCGCGTCAGCTTCATCATGGCAGAGCGAACACCCAGACTACTCCGCCCTGCGGCACCGGAGT
>JASBUV010000273.1 GCA_030147705.1 Gammaproteobacteria bacterium | reverse complement strand
ACAATTACCGGCGACTACAAGGGATTCATGCTGGATCTGAAAGAGGATGTGAATTCGGCTGTCGCGCAACTCAATACGTTCATGCAAGACGTTAAAGAAGCAGCAGATACGGTAAAACGCAACGCCTCCGAAATTGCGGATGCCAATGTGGAACTGAGTGCACGCACCGAAGAGCAGGCATCCAGCCTGGAAGAAACTGCAGCAACCATGGATCAGATGACAAGCTCTGTCCATCAGAATGCCGCAAGCTCGAAGCAAGCCAACGAGCTGGCAAGCTCGGCGAATACCGTTGCAACTGAAGGCGGCGAGGTTATCAAGCAAGCTGTTGTGGCGATGGACGGCATCAACAAGTCCAGCGTGAAGATCGCTGACATCATCAATGTCATCGATGAAATTGCGTTTCAAACGAATTTGCTCGCGCTCAATGCGTCGGTTGAAGCGGCGCGTGCTGGCGACAAGGGTAGAGGCTTTGCAGTAGTCGCTGACGAGGTGCGGGATCTGGCCAGCCGCAGTGCGGTGTCAGCCAAAGAGATCAAAGCGTTGATTAACGAGAGTACGACTCAGGTAAAACAGGGTACCCAACTGGTAGACCGGTCCGGGCAATTGCTGCAGAAAATTGTCGACTCGGTGAGCAAGGTCAGCTCAAGCGTATCGGAAATCATGAGCGCCTCGGATGAACAGAATTCGGGCATCGAAGCAGTCAACAATGCCGTACAGGAAATGGATGCAATGACGCAACAGAATTCCTGCATGGTTGAACAAGCTGCGGCCAATAGCAGAATGTTGAGTGAACAAGCAGAAAAGCTGAATGGCGTGATAAATCGATTTCGAGTGTAAGCTGTGTTTAACGGGATGCAGTAGGGCTTGGCTTCGAGGCCGTGGCCAAACCCTATCCCGACTTTTTTACTGACCCGAAATCTTGCCACCCCGGGCAGAGACCATTAACTGCACTATGCGCTCGGTAACCAGGGGTTCAAGTCCTTCAGTGTGGCCCTTATCGAGTCGCACAATATCTGCAACAACTCTGCCGTCGACACAGTCAGTGTACTCATAGACCGCCGCCGTACCCGGTCTGGCCTCCCTGCCCCACACTGCGTATCCTGCCCTGCCACTGTCCGTGATCCATCCAGGCTCAGTATCAACGATCTGCGTTAGCTCACGATTCAGGCAGTTGTATTTCGCCGCCCACGGCGAGCTATCTGGCAGTTCGACGATTTCGTGCTCTCCGGTTGTATAGATATGTGAAAAATCACATTGTGGAAGTTCGCCACTGGCAGGAGGTCGAGGTCGAGACGGTGGCGGAGATCCATCTGCCAAGGGTGGACCAAAACGGTCAACAATCTGTGCACCGCCAACGCGGCCCCCGGACAGGCTGAGCACACCATCAACCTTGTCTTTGAAAAACTCGGTGCAAACCAATCGGTGTGAAGTCATGCCACCCTGACTGTGACCTGCAAGCCAGAACGAGCGGATATTTTCCGCGCCAAATGCCGCAATAACCTGATTGGTGATGTTCTGCAGGTGAGCGTCATCAACATCACTCATCCACATACGAATGCCGCTCCCGCCGCCGAGACCACCAGATCCTTCTGCTGTGGAGGTGGCTACGACAAGGCGATATTTCTCTTTGAAATCCATGACGGGGAAATAGTGCCGCTGCCAGTTGGCAATCGAACCCGCGCCGTGAATGTTAAGAACAAAAACAATGTCTTCTCCCGGCTTCAGGTCGCAGGGATAATCGAGGAAATATTCACGGCCTGTGAGCGGGTCCTCGATATTACCGCGAACACCAATCTTGGTCGCACAATCACCATTGGCGCAGTGTACCGGCGGTGGAGTTTCGCATGCTACATCCAGCATGTTTTCCGCTTTACTCTGCATGCTCAAGAGTACGATGGAAAAAAGAAACAGGCTTCGAGAGAGTTTGTCTTTGCAACAGGTTTTCATTTTCTCATTCTCATTATTGTTGTCATTGGTTCGAATAGAGCAGTTTCCAATTACCCACCGTAACGCGCCGGTATGGGATTGGAATCACTTTCGCTTTGCCAGTAAATCGATACTACCCACCACCGCGTGCCATCATGCATGAGCTGGAATGAATTGATTCCACGAGCGAATGGTTCTTCATCGTTGGCACTTCGCTTCGACCCATAAGTACTGAACACATGGGCGATCTGCCCAAATCGCTCAACTGCTCTGTGGATTTCGTACTCATGAAATCCGTTCTGCTCCAGCATCGGGCCGCTGTTCTGAGCGTAGTCTGTTGGATTGGTGATGTTGCGCGTAAAGCCTTCTGGCCCTGGCACCACTGCGCTCAAAGATGCATCGGCAACAAACAGGGTATGCCATCGATTCCAGTCACGCGCCTCGCCAGCATCACCTGATATGGTGTCGTAGACGGCCGCGATAATGGCATCTATGCTTTCCACATCCGCCGGATCTGCCTGCTGTGCATGCAGAGAGAAACTGGTCGAGAAACTGAGCACGAGTAGTGCCGCTCGATACGTTGAGAGAGAAAACATTGCCCGGTCCTTTTCTTGAATACCTTGCTTGAAGGTTTGTTAATGAGTGCTATTGCTGCGTCGCTTCGAACGCCTTGATCTGATCGGTGAAACCCCTGACCAGCTCATTCGGGATAGGGAATGTCAGGTGGTACTGTGCAATTCGCCAGCCATCAGCAGTCTTGACCAATACGCCTGTGCCACGACTGGTGCCGTAGCTCTCGCTATCGAGAAGCTCATCAAACCAGGCACTCGATCCGTCAGGCGTCAGATCGACGTTACGTATCCCGGGGTGATAGACCCAGCCACTGCTCCGCTCGGCATAGCGCTGAAACTCAGCCTTGGGCCATCGTTCTCCAGCATCCGTTCCGAGAAAAACGCCATCCTCACTCATCAGATTGAAGTAGCGTGGCCAGTTGCCTGCTGCCGCCGCCGCGTGGAACTCATCCAATACGGAGTTGATCGCAGCAATCTCATCCTGCTCCTGAGCGAAAAGCTGGGAATGCACTACCACGAGCAACAGCATGATCGAACTGTGAATACGACTTTTCATAGCAAGCAATTCTGGTTACCAGATGCGGCAGTGGTTGAATGCAGCGCTGCCTTGGTGCCAACCGGCAAAGTGCAACGCTGCGAGTTGCAGGGCGGCACGTATAACGCACCTCCCTGATCATTCACTCGGCTGAGTAACGCGTGAATGCGCCGCCTGCATAACTCAAGGAGTTTGGCCCCTCGGCTGCATAAACGGTACCGTCAGCATCGACCGCCACACCCTCTCCGGCTGTGCCCTGATACACTCTGTCGGGGCGTTCGAACGGAGGAATAAAAGCAGTGATACGATCCTCATCGATATGGCCAATGCGCACACCGTTGCGCCAACCGATATGGCTGGTAGGTGAGGACTCCGAATCGATGGCATACACCATGTCATCATCAGTGATGAACAGACCGCTGATTCGGCCGTACATATAACGTGACTCAAGATAATTGCCATCCTGGTCAAAAATCTCCAGG
>JASBUV010000222.1 GCA_030147705.1 Gammaproteobacteria bacterium | reverse complement strand
AGCCGATTCCAGTCTCTGTTGAGCCTCTTTCGCTCGCCAGACGAGACGCTCGGCGAAAACATCGCACACCCTGACAAATCGGTGAACGCGCTGTTGCGCAGCAGCGGCAAAACACTCCGACGCGCTGCTGTACTGCTCCCCGTTACCCGAGAAGACGCGACGCATGAGAGCGAACTGGTGCTGACCGTGCGCTCCCAGAATCTGAAGAGTCACGCTGGCCAGATCAGCCTGCCGGGCGGCTCCTGGGAAGAACAGGACAGGGATTCGGTGGCGACTGCACTGCGCGAGAGCGAAGAAGAAATCGGCTTGCAGCAACATCGCGTTGACGTGTTGGGTGAACTGGGACAGATGGCGCTCCCGTCAGGATTCGAAATCACCCCGGTCATCGGGGTGATCGACAAGGGCATCGAATTTGTGCCCTGCCCGATTGAGGTCGCGGACATTTTTACAGTGCCTCTGGAATTGGTGCTCGACACCAGCGCCTATCGAAGTTCGCTCTCGACCTTCAATAATACGTCAATCAAAACACTGGAATTGCTTTACGAAGACTATCGAATCTGGGGTGCGACCGCAGCGATTCTCTATCATCTCGCATGCAAAGTGGAGGCGCTACATCACTCTACTCTTCACCCGGCGCAGGATTGTCCGGATTGTTCGGATTAAAAGGTGCGTGGCACACCTGATTCCTGCCGTTCTGTTTGGCAGCATAGAGATAACCGTCGACACGCTCGACAAACTCTTTCTCACCCAACTCCTCGCCCGGCCTGTACACATCCACGCCGAAACTCGCTTCCACGGTAAGAATATTGTCGCCGATTTTCATCGGTGAATTTTCGATAATCATGCGCAAACGATTGGCGAAGCGTGCCCCCTGCCGCAATGTAGTGTCAGGGAGTATGAGTGCGAATTCCTCGCCACCGTAGCGACAGGGAATATCGAGCCGGCGAATCGTTTTCTGGATCAGTGCCGACACATGGGCGAGAACGTTGTTGCCGACCTCGTGCCCGTGCACATCGTTGATATCCTTGAAATGATCCAGGTCGCACATAATCAGACAGGTGGGTTGCCCAGAGCGACGGGTACGCTCCATCTCAAGACTGAGCGCCTGCTGAAAATACCGGAAGTTGAACAGCCCCGTCAGTTCATCAGTACGAACCAGGGTTGCCAACTGCTTGACCTCATCGCGAAGCTTCCTGACTTCGTCGAGGTTTGGACAGTTGTCATCGCCCGCTGGGCAGGTGACAGCCGACTGATCGGAGAGTGAATGAGGATCATTCATAGCGTGAACTATTCCCGTTAATCCCAGCTAGCGCTGATCTGATTTCAAACATTAGCACAACCCTTGTCGGGAATAATACCTGCACTGCGCTTTAGCGGAATGAGCAAAAGCACTTGGCGACAAACTGCGAATGACAAAAACCTGCTCAAGGGAGTGCCCAGGCCGGGAGTTCGCCGAGTACCCCGAACACCAGGTGGCCCAGTGTGTAAACGAAGAACGTAAGTATCAATACAGAAAGGATGTCCAGCCAAACTCCCGCTACCACCATTTTCATAATTGGTACGCGACCCGACCCATAGACAATTGCATTGGGTGGCGTCGAGACCGGCAACATGAAGGCGCATGAGGCGGCGACTGCCGTTGGAATCAGCAGCAACAACGGATGCGCACCGATCGCCTGAGAGAGGCTCGCCATGATCGGCAGGGAAAGAGAGATCGTCGCTGTATTGGATGCGACCTCAGTGAGTCCCGTGATAAAGGCAACCGTGCTCATAACTATCACGAGCGGATTCGCATCACCCATTAACACCTGTAGTTGGGCAGCAATATAGTCTGACAATCCGGATGTGGTGAAACCTTTGGCAATCGCCAGACCACCGCCGAACAGCAGCAGAATTCCCCAGGGAATATTCTTCGCGTCATCCCAGTCGAGGAGTCTGCCGCCATTGGCCTTGCTCGCAGGAATCATGAAGAGCAGAAGCGCCATGCCGATCGACACTGTACCGTCATCGATCATGTAGCCTACCGGACTGCTTCCCATGCTGACGAGCATCTTGTCGAGGAAATAGCTCCAACCAAAAATATCCACTTCTGGCCCGAACAGCCTGTCCTTGCGCGTCATCCACAGCACAGCGACCGTGACAAAAACGGCAGTGACGCGTTTCTCTTCCGGGCTCATTGGCCCCAGTTTGGATATCTCGCTGCGAATAAATTCCTTGCCGCTGAAGGGGGTGTCCCCTGGCAACGGGAACACGAAGCGCGTTAGCAGAAACCAGGCCAACAACATATAGCAGGCACTCATCGGTAGCGCGAAGAGCATCCAACTTGAAAAGGTAATGCCGGGACTCTCGGGAAAGAGCTGCGAGAGTTGCGTCACCAGAATGCCGTTGGGGGGTGTGCCGATCAGAGTCGCGAATCCGCCAATAGACGCCGAGTAGGCGATACCCAACAACAGAGTCAGTGAAAAATTGCTTGCCCGTTCATCAACCATCTCACCGCGAGCCGCCGCCTGCTTGTTCAGCTCCTCGTACAGCAGGATCAACGACATGCCCATCGGCATCATCATCATCGCTGTGGCTGTATTCGATAACCACATGGAGAGAAAGCCTGTGGCGATCATGAAGCCAAGCACCAGTCGATGCGGCTGGCCTCCGATCACCCGGAGTATGTGGAGCGCAATGCGTCTATGCAGGTTCCATTTTTCTACCGCTGTGGCAATGATAAAGCCACCCATGAACAAGAGGATGATCCAGTCCATGTACTGATTGGCGACATTCGCGAACACGATATCGATTTCGGCGGGATTCACGCCGGCGTCGTATTGCAGAGATGCCATATCGATACTGCCAGTTGCAGGCAATTCCCGGCCCCGCATAACACCCATTACAGGGAAGAGCACTATGGGCAACAGAGCGGTGGCGGCCAGAGGAATTGCCTCGGTAATCCACCAGATTGCCATCAGCAATATGATGGCTGCCATGCGAGTCACTGCCGGATTAGCCGGGTCCAGATCGACAAACAGGAGCATAATCAGAAAGACGGCGGGGCCCAGCCAAAGCCCGACTTTGCTGTAGAAAGGAATAGTCTTGGGTGTGTTACTGCTTGCGGTTGGGGATGCACTCATGGACTGGTCAGCTTTTATTGTAGGGGACACTGAGAACTTAACAACTTAACGACACTTTCTGGTTCGCATCTTGATCCGTCTTCACGTTAAGTTGTTAAGTTCTCAGTGTCCCCATTATTATTCTTGTTAGAAGATTTCTTCGAGAAAGTCATACAGCGACCGGAACGCTCGTCTGGCCACTACTTCGTTGTAGACGGCGCCGAACCCGGGGTCATTGGCTTTTGGATTGGTAAACGCGTGCACCGTGCCTCCGTAGGCATGCAGCTGCCAGTCTGCGCCGGCCGCAGTCATTTCCTTTTCGAACTCGAGCACCTGCTCAGGAGGTACCAGTGGATCATCGTGGCCATGCAGGCACAACACTTTCGATTTGATCGCCTCGTTGGGCACTTCGCCGGGGAACAGCAAACCGTGCACGCTAACAACACCCAGAACATCAGCGCCTGATCGCGCCAGTTCCAGAACACACATGCCGCCAAAACAAAAACCCATTGCCGCCACTTTGGCAGCATCAACCTGCGGGACATTGCGCGCTGCCACCAACGCTGCTTTCATGCGCTGACGCAGTAGCGCGCGGTCTGAGGCGAAGGGCGACATCAGCGCCGTATTGCCTTCGGCGTCTCCGTCCTTGCCAAACACGCCTTTGCCATACATATCCAGGGCGAAACCCACATAGCCGTGGCGCGCCACCTCTTCGGCCGCCTGACAGGCGAGTTCTCGTCTGCCTGTCCAGTCATGGGCAACGAGCACAAGAGGCTTCTGCTGCTCGGTTTCCTCGAAGGCCACATAGGCCTCAAGTAAAGTCTCTCCGTCCTTGTATTCCAGGTACTGTGTTTTCATTTTTCTGTCCTGTTTT
>JASBUV010000216.1 GCA_030147705.1 Gammaproteobacteria bacterium | reverse complement strand
GGTGCTGCGGGTCTATTCGCTGGTCCCCGAACAGCGCCGTGCCTGGCACGCGGGGGTGAGGTATTGGGCCGGGGACGAGGCGCTCAACAATCGCTCGATTGGTATCGAGGTCGTGAAGGAATTCAAATGCACAGGCACCGATGTGCGGCTGAGTGAGATCAAGCTGGCCGATGTCGATTGCGTATTCCCGGACTATTCCGATGCGCAGATTGAATTACTGATCGGCCTGATCAAGGACATTCTGGCGCGCAATCCTGATATCAATCCGATCGATGTGGTCGCGCATTCGGACATAGCGATCATGCGCAAATCCGATCCTGGTCCAAATTTTCCGTGGCGCAGACTGTATGAAGAAGGCATAGGGGTTTGGCCCGATGATGAAACGGTGGCTCGCTACAAGGAGCGCTTCAAGCGCCAGAGTGCTTCGGCAGCACAGTTGCAGTATGCGCTATCGGCGTTGGGCTATCAGGTGGAAATCACCGGCGCCTGGGACCAACAGACACGCTTTGCGGTGCGCGCGCTCCAGCTTCGCTTTCGGCAGTCGGGTTATTCGGGTTTTGTGGATGTGGAAACGTCCGCCATTCTCTGGGCGCTGCTTGAAAAATATCGCCCACGGGCATTGGCGCGTGAGCCGCGCTACCTAAGCCACAATACCAGCCAAAACACCAATCCAATCACCAACCCAAACACCAACCAGAACCGCTAACGCTTATGCACAAGTATTTCTTCAAACTGAGTCTGCCTGCAGAAAAGTACAAAGCGTTTTATCAGGGTCACGCGCAGAATATTCAGGTGATTTGCAGCGAAGGTAAGTCTTTGCGCTTTCCCGCTAACGCAATACGCCAGTTCCTGACATCGGAGGGTATCTACGGGGATTTCGAGATGCAGGTGGATGAGAACAACAAGTTGATTGGTGTAGTAAGACGGGGCTGAAATCAGGCGCCAGTTTATCGCGCATTAGTGGAGCGCGATCGTCCTGCGATGAGAGAACTCACTGCGGCGATGGAGAGCGGCAAGCGCATCCCACCCGGCGAGACCAGATAGCGCGATTCCCATTCAGGTGAGAACTTGGCCTTGTACTCGCGAACTCCGCGGAAATTGTAGAAGCGTTCGCCATGCTTATACACGGCTGCGCCAGCGCGATCCCAGAGGGTGACTGACTCCTGCGAGTCGAGCCCGGCCAGAGGTGCCATGCCCAGTGAGAACTGCTGATAGCCTTCGTCACGACCCCACAGCAGCATCTTGATAAACAGATACTCCATGACGCTGCATGCAGCATCATCAGAGTAGCGCATCAAATCGACACCCAGTTCGCTTCCGGCTTCGCCGCGCCAAAGATTGGCAAATGCAACGATTCGGCCATTCTGTCTCACTACCGCAATCGGGCAGCGTAGCAAATAGGAGGGATCGAATGCGCCGAGCGAAAAGCTCTTCTCGCGAATTCTTTTACTGCCAAGCCAGGCATCGGACACGTCTTTCAATTCCTCGAGAATGCTGCCAGCTGACCGTGCCGGAATCATCTCAAAGGTCGCGCCTTCGCGTTCGGTGCGACGGATGGTTTGCCGAAGACGGCTACGCTTGCTGCCTTGGAGCGAAAACTCGGGGAGTGATATACAGGCCTCTTCGCCAACTTTCAGGCAGGAAAGGCCCTGAGCCTTGTAGAGTGCCATTGCCTTGGGTTCGACCTGGTAGTAAACGGGCCAGCCATTCTCGGAGAGCGCCAGCGCGGAAAAGCGTTCGATCAGTTCGGACCACTCGATGGTCGGGCCCACCGGATCGCCCATAGCGACGAAGCATCGCCCGCTACGGCGGTACATAAGAAAGGCCTGCCCGGAGGCGCTGAACAGAAATTCTTTGTCGCCCAGTAATGCCAGTGTGGCACGGGCACGGGGCTGTTTCGCAGCAATGCACACAGCTCGCCCGACAGCGAGTGAATGGACAGTCGCGGTGCTGGCAGAGTCTGCCCGAGAACGTGTGTCAGGCGCTCGCCGGTCGACTTGTCGTTGTAGCCCCAGAGTAATCATCGTTAATGCTAAACGACATAAATTCGTAAAACCTTGAGAACTGTTGCGAAAAGAATGACTTGGCAGGCAATGTATGCAATCTCCTGCAGCATTTCGGTGCAGCTTCCGTAATAACTCCTGAACCCCGGCAAATTGCCTGCAATCTGCCGGGTTATCCGCAAATCGTCACAGAGACATCACCATGCAAGCGCTGCTAAACGGCATCTCCTGGGGCCTGTTCCTCGCCATACTGGTCGGTCCGGTGCTCTTTATCCTAGTCCAGGCAGGCATTGAGCGCGGATTTCGTGCTGGTGCGATGATCGCCTGCGGCATGTGGGTGAGCGACCTCTGCTTTATAGCCGTAATCTGGTTCAGCCTCTCGTATCTGTTACAAGCAAGCGAGTGGTCTGGCTTTGAACCGCTTCTGGGTGTGCTGGGCGGACTGATCCTGATTGTCCTCGGCATCAGTACACTACGCAGTCAACCGCCGATCCCCGACAGCAATGCTGTGATAAGTGATGACTATGTCGCGCTCTGGCTCAAAGGCTTTGTTGTGAACACGGTCA
>JASBUV010000164.1 GCA_030147705.1 Gammaproteobacteria bacterium | reverse complement strand
TCTGTTCGTCTGTGTCCGGAAAGTGTTCGCCAATATCACCGAGTGCAGCGGCCCCCAGTAACGCATCGCAAAGCGCATGCAGAACGACATCACCATCTGAGTGAGCCAATAGCGAACGCTGCTCAGGTATCAGGCAGCCACCGAGAATCAATGGTTTATCGGCATTGAACTCGGAAGCAAAACGATGCACATCGAAACCATGTCCAATTCGCATATCAGTTTGCATACTGGGAAATTACCACCCTGGGTTCCTGTTTTTTCTCTAAGAAGATGTTTTCTGTTTAGCGGGCAATGACTCCGCAGCTATCACGTGTTCTCGATCACCTGAACCCAGTACCGCTGACTGGACAGGCATTGTCCGCAAATCATTCTGCGCCACTACTCAACAGCAACTCGGCAAGCGCCAGATCTCCCTCATGGGTGATCTTGATGTTGGACTTGTCGCCGAGCACCAGCTGCGGCTGTAATCCCGCCAGTTCGACCGCGGACGCCTCGTCAGTCACAGGCAGCCCCAACTCACTGGCTCTCTGCAGCGCTGCCTGTAATACGCCAAAGCGGAACATCTGCGGCGTCAGAGCGTTGCATAGCGAATCCCTGTCTACCGTCTTCACGACCTCACCCTGCGCGCCAATCTGTTTAATCGTATTGTCCACAGCGCAGCCCAGCAATCCACCCACAGGATGATCTTTGAGGTGAGCGATGAGGCGCTCGATATCGGATACCAGGACGCAGGGGCGAACCGCATCGTGCACCAACACCCAATCATCTCGTTCCGCTTTAAGCGCCTGCAAGGCATTGAGCACGGAGAACATTCGCTCCGTTCCCCCGATGACAGTATGAACCCTCGAATGCGTACTTTCTGGAATACTTTGCCAATAACCATCTTCTGCACCAATAGCGACAGTGACTGAGACCACGTCGGGCACAGCAAGCAGTTTGCCCAAGGTATGCGAAAGCACAGTTTTTTCACCGAGAGGGCGATACTGTTTGGGGAGATTGTGTGGGTTACCAGCTGCCATGCGTGAACCCACGCCAGCAGCCGGAACGATTGCCCAGATAGTCATCGCGATGGCTCGGACAGACGTGAAATATAGGACACTTGCGGGACCAAATGACTAGTCGATGATCAGGTAAAAGACTTCGTCTTCCGCGATCATACCGAGCTCTGAACGCGCTCTTTCCTCTACCGCTTCCAGACCGTTCTTCAGATCCAGAACTTCGACTTCGAGGATTTCATTGCGCGCAGCCAGAGCATCGTTAACCTCCTGCTGTGCACGCAGCTCCTCTTCCAGCAGATTGAGCGCGCGCACGCTATCGTCCCCGAGCCACAGTTGGTACTGCAGCGTAAGAATAATCATGCCCAAAATTGTAAACAGCACTTTCATTCGTGACAGCTTCTCTTATCGGTGGTCATCAGCAGCACGCTTTGACCCCGGGGACATCTGATAGCGCAATCAGTTAGCCGGTAAACCTGGCAAACTCTCCAAGACCTCGATAGATCGCCGCCTGACCGAGTTCTTCTTCGATGCGCAGCAAGCGATTATATTTAGCCACCCGATCAGATCGGCATAGTGAGCCGGTCTTGATCTGCCCAGCTGCAGTTGCCACCGCCAAATCTGCGATGGTGGTATCTTCGGTTTCTCCCGAACGGTGCGAGATCACGACAGTATATCCTGCCTGCTTCGCCATATTGATCGCGGCGAGCGTCTCTGTGAGCGAACCGATCTGATTGAATTTTATCAGGATCGAATTGGCTATATTTTCGCTGATACCGCGTTGCAGAATACTGGTATTGGTGACGAACAAATCGTCGCCAACTAATTGAATGTTATCGCCTATTTGGGCAGATAATTTAGCCCAACCCTCCCAGTCTGACTCATCCATGCCGTCCTCGATAGACAGAATCGGATAATCCTTGCAAAGCTGCTCGAGATAGCCGGCGAAGCCCGCAGCGTCGAAATCCTTGCCCTCACCACTCAGGGAATAGCGGCCATCCTTGTAAAACTCGGAAGACGCGCAGTCCAGCGCAAGCCTGATGTCGCTACCGACTTTCAGCCCCGCTTTCTCTATCGCTTCGAGAATGGCATCCAGAGCCGCTGCATTGGAAGGCAAATTGGGAGCAAAACCACCTTCGTCCCCAACAGCAGTATTCAGGCCCTGTGCTGCCAGCACAGACTTGAGAGCATGGAAGATCTCCGCCCCGTACCGCAGCGCTTCCGAGAAAGAGGCTGCGCCCGTTGGCTGCACCATGAACTCCTGAATATCAACGTTGTTGTCCGCGTGCTCTCCACCATTGACGATATTCATCATTGGCACTGGCAGGGTGTATTCCCCCTCGGTGCCATTCAGGCGCGCGATGTGCTGATAAAGCGGCACATTGGTGGCGGCAGCAGCAGCTTTTGCTGATGCCAGGGAAACTGCGAGGATTGCGTTCGCACCCAACTGGGACTTGTTGTCAGTACCGTCCAGGTCCAGCATGCATTGATCCAGCTCCTGCTGGGCAGTGACATCCTTGCCGAGCAGGGCATCGCGGATCGGGCCGTTAACATTGGCCACTGCCTTGAGCACGCCTTTGCCGAGATAGCGCTTGGGGTCTTTATCACGTAGCTCGAGCGCTTCGCGAGAGCCGGTTGACGCTCCTGACGGCGCACAGGCAGTACCCCATTCTCCTGAATCGAGATACACATCTGCCTGAACTGTTGGATTGCCACGCGAATCCAAAACCTCGCGTGCCTTGATATCCTTAATTGCTGCCATTTCAATACCTTAATCTATGTAATTAAATTTAAATCTAAATCGATTACGCCGTATCCAGCGGGGCAAATCCCTTGACCACGCTGTCGATAGCCTGAATCTGTTGCAGGAAGGGTTCCAGCGTGCTGAGTCGCAGCGCGCAGGGACCATCGCATTTGGCGGCATTTGGGTCGGGATGTGCCTCGATAAACAAGCCGGCCAGCCCTGTGGCCATGCCAGCTCTGGCGAGCGTCGCAACATCTGCCCTTCTGCCGCCAGCACTGTTTGCCAGACCACCAGGCTGCTGCAAGGAGTGCGTGACATCGAACATAACCGGCATCCCCAATGACTTCATGATTGGGAAACCGAGCATATCAACGACCAGATTGTTATAACCAAAACTGCTGCCACGCTCGCAAAGAATCAAGCGATCGTTGCCAGCAGATCTGAATTTGTCGGCGATGTGCTGCATCTCTCTCGGCGCCAGAAACTGCGCCTTCTTGATATTGATTACCGCCCCCGTTCTTGCCATAGCGACGACGAGGTCGGTTTGCCGGGAAAGAAATGCTGGCAACTGCAACACATCGGCGACCTCTGCCACCGGCGCTGCCTGATGGGGCTCATGCACATCAGTCAGCACAGGAACGCCAAAGGTTTCCTTGATGTCCTGCAACCATTGCAGACCCTGTTCAAGTCCGGGGCCTCGATAGGAATCTTTCGACGATCGATTCGCCTTGTCGAACGAGGCCTTGAAGACATAGGGAATGCCGAGCTTGGCACATACCTGCTGGAAATGTTCCGCGACCTCGAAAGCGAGGTCGCGCGATTCGAGCACATTCATTCCGCCAAACAACACGAAGGGGCGATCGTTAGCGACCGCGATGTCCGCGATCGAAATAGAGGCTTCTGTCATGATGCGTGGGGTATTCCTTGCTTTATTCTATTAGTTGGACAGCGCAGTCGCTCAGGCATTGGCGGTCTTGGCACTGCCAAGCTCGGGGGAGACCTGCCCGACAGCTTGTTCAACACTGGCCTTACCCTGCTGCAGTTCATGGCGCGCCACGGCTGCCTTGATAAACCCTGTGAACAAAGGATGGCCGTTGCGTGGTGTGGAAGTAAATTCCGGATGAAACTGGCAACCCACAAACCAGGGGTGATCGGCAACTTCGATGACTTCCACCAACATACCGTCTACTGATTTGCCAACCAGTTTGAGCCCAGCCGCTTCCAGTCTTTCGATATAGTCATTATTGAATTCATAGCGATGTCGATGCCGCTCAACAATCTCTTCCTTGCCGTAACAGGCATAGGTTGTGGAGTTCTTGTCCAGTACACAGGTCTGACCTCCAAGACGCATTGTGCCGCCCAGATCAGATTCGGCATCACGCACTTCCTTGTCTCCCGAGGCAGTGGTCCATTCGCTGATCAGGGCTATGACCGGATGTTCGCAGTCTGGCTGGAACTCTGAACTGTGTGCACCTTCGAGGCCCGCGACGTTGCGCGCATATTCAATCACGGCAGCCTGCAATCCGAGGCAGATGCCCAGATAAGGAATCTTGTTTTCACGCGCGAACTGCACCGCTTTGATCTTGCCTTCCACGCCGCGCTCACCGAATCCGCCTGGCACCAGGATCGCATCCATCTCGGCCAGGGAATCAACTCCCTTGTTGCGTAAATCTGCCGAGTCGATGTAGTGCACCTTAACCTTGGTGCGGGTGTGGATACCGGCATGAATAATCGCCTCACTCAGAGACTTGTAGGCATCCAGCAATTCCATGTACTTGCCAACCATTGCCAGATTCACTTCACGCTCAGGATTGAGCTGTGACTCGACCACACGGTCCCATTCCGAAAAATCAGCACGTGGACAATCAAGCTGGAACTTGCGCACGACAATCTCATCGATACCGGTCGCTCCCAGCAAGGACGGTATGCGGTAAATGGAATCCGTATCTGGCAAGGAGATCACCGCAGGTTTGTCGACGTTGGTAAACAGGGCGATTTTCTCGCGTGATGAGGCATCAATTTCCTGTTCGGAACGGCAGACCAGAATATCGGGCTGAATACCGATCGAACGCAGCTCCTTCACCGAGTGTTGTGTTGGCTTGGTCTTGGTTTCGCCTGCGGTTGCGATATACGGCACGAGAGTCAGGTGCAGAAACAGCGCTCTGTCTGAACCGAGCTCAACACGCAGTTGACGCACGGCTTCGAGAAACGGTTGGGATTCGATGTCACCCACTGTGCCACCGATTTCCACCAGCGCCACATCGGCATCGCCAGCGCCATCAATCACGCGACGCTTGATCTCATCCGTGATGTGGGGAATGACCTGAATAGTCGCTCCCAAATAATCGCCACGGCGTTCTCGCTTGAGGACTTCCTCGTACACCTTGCCTGTTGTGAAATTATTCTTCTGGGACATCACGGTTCGACTGAAGCGCTCATAATGACCGAGATCGAGGTCGGTCTCAGCGCCGTCTTCCGTCACGAACACCTCACCATGTTGAAACGGACTCATGGTACCGGGATCAACATTGATGTACGGATCGAGTTTGAGAAGAGTAACTTTGAGGCCGCGGGCCTCAAGAATTGCAGCAAGGGATGCAGAGGTAATGCCTTTGCCCAGCGAGGAAACTACGCCACCAGTAATAAAGATATAACGAGTCATCGGGGCTCCATCTAGCAGACTCGAGTCGAAGGGTTCGACTCATACAGATGGAACTACAGCTTACCAGAAGCCCCCTCTGTTAACAATTGAATGTTACCGCACAGCACGCATTGAGTCAGTTCAAAGTGCTCTCCCTGGGCCGTAAAGGAGCCAGCGATTCAGGCGGTTCCCAGTGAATCTCCCAGCCCTCCTCGCCTTCACCCGCGCCAAATTTCTCTGCTACACCGAGTCCGGGCACACACACAAGCTGGTCATCTGCAAAAATCAGCGGCAATCGCTCTCTCAGCCATGGCGGTACGTGTTCTTCCTGCAACAGCTTTTTCAGGGTCTTCTCTGGTCGACCGGGCAATCGTACAGATTCCCCCCCTTCTCGATAACGCACCTGCAATGCGCCTGCATGAGTACTGCTGATTCCTGCGGATAATGTGGCGTTAGCCAGCAGGCGCCCGTTCCCGGTTAATTGCAGATCGCTCTGCGCCGCGCAGTCCCACACACAGGGTTGCAGGATTTTGCCTTCGGAGGGGTGCTGCAATACATAGAGTCGCTGCTGAAAGCGCTGGATATAAAACTGCCCCAGATCGAAGACATTCCTCGAATCGCTACGCCCGGCAATGAATTCATTTTGCAGCTGATGGAGCTGTTGCCAACCCGGTAATTCGAGACCCAGCTCAGAGAGCCAGTGCCGCAAGGCATTGCGCTGGCGTGCCGGACTCAATGTCTGCAGCTCTGTCAGATCCAATTCCTGCCCGCTCTCAGAGAGTCGTGACACATCGTCACGTGCAAGCTCAGCGAGTAACTCAGCACTCTCCGCCAGCAACGTCTGACTCTTGCTCCAGCTTTCACGGTAAGCAGGCCAGCGCTGCTCCACCAGCGGCAAGAGCTGATTGCGGCAATAATTACGGTCATAGAGTACGCCCGAATTGGAAGTATCCTCGACCCAGTGCAACTGTTCCTGCTCAGCATAGCGCTGCAAGTCGCTGCGCTTGAGCGTTATCCAGGGTCTGAGCAACTGCCCATGCCCAAGCCGTCGCTCATGCGGCATACCGCTAAGTCCGGAGAGTCCTGAGCCACGCGCCAGGCGCAAGAGGAGGGTTTCGAGCTGATCATCAAGATGGTGAGCCATCAGCAATGTTTCACCACGCCGCAACGCTGCTTCGAACGCCTTGTACCTTGCTCGCCGGGCATCATCCTCGCTGGTTTGGCTGCCAAGCTCCAGCCTCTCGCTCACCAACTCGATGCCCATCAGGGTACAAGTCTGCTCGCAATGGCGTTGCCATTCATCAGACTCGGGATGGATACCATGGTTGATATGGATTGCGCGAATTTGAAGGTCGCTGCCTTTTCGAAGCTGGGTCACCGCGTGCAGCAAACAGCTTGAATCGAGGCCGCCACTATAGGCAAGCAAGAGGCGCGACACAGCGCTCCGTTGCAGCGCTGCCTGCAATTCGTCTAACAGAATTTCCATAATGGGAGCCGTCAACCAGACCGAGCTGGGATTGAGCAATCAGGATGCGCGATTTGTTTGCGTTGCTTGGGTGCTGATCTCGTACTGCAATGACATTGCTCCAGCACGCGATTGATGCACTCTTGTTATCCAGCCTGCCCTGTTTGCACTATTTGTACTTTTTGCGTTGTACTGTTTGCGCTATCAGGAGCTGATGCCGTAGCTCATTAAACGTTGATAGCGCCGCGCGACCAGATCTTCTATGGGCATAGCTTGTAGTCGATCGAGCTGCTCATTCAGTGCATTCTTGATGTTCGCGGCCGTCGCTGCCACATCACGATGAGCTCCGCCCAGTGGCTCGGCTATGGTTTGATCAACGATGCCCAATTCTTCCAGACGCTTTGACGTAACCCCCATCGCCTCTGCAGCGTTTGCGGCGTAATCGGACGATTTCCACAGGATGGTTGCACAGCCCTCTGGAGTGATCACGGTATAGGTCGAGTACTGCAGCATGTTCAATTGATCGGCTACACCAATCGCGATAGCACCTCCTGAATTTGCTTCTCCGGTGACCGTGGCGATGAGCGGTGTCTTCACTGCAGACATCATGGCCATATTTTCGGCGATTGCTTCATTGATACCACGCTCCTCGGAATCCATGCCCGGGTAGGCGCCCGGTGTATCAATAAAGGTGAGTACAGGTAGTCGGTAGCGCTCAGCCAGTTCAACCAGACGCCGGGCTTTACGGTACCCTTCAGGCCTGGGCATACCGAAATTATGTCGAACCTTGTCTTTGGTCCCGCGTCCTTTCTGATGCCCGATTACCATCACCGGGCGCTGATCGAGATAGGCAACACCACCGATGATGGCAAGATCATCTGCGAAAAGGCGGTCACCGTGGAGCTGATCGAAATCAGTAAAAATGTGACTGATATAATCCAGGGTGTAAGGCCGCAGAGGGTGTCGGGCGACTTGTGAAATTTGCCAGGAAGAGAGGTTCGCGTAGATCTTCTCCGTAAGCCGGGTACTTTTTTTCTGCAGATTCTGGATTTCTTCATTGATATCCAGTTCACCATCACTGCCCACCAGGCGCAGTTCTCTGATCTTTGCTTCCAGCTCGGCTATCGGCTGCTCGAAATCAAGATAATTCGGGTCCATTTATCGTCCAATCACTTCCAGTTCGTTCGATTCGTTCAGTCTTTCCGGTGATATCCTGTTGGTCAGCAACAGCCTTTCAATCACTGAGTTCTCAATCAGAGCTCTCAATCACCAGCTTTTCAATTAAAGGCGGCAGACTTGTTGTACTTCAGCCCCACCTGGGTGCGGCCGAATTCGGATTTCAGCCTCTCAATCAGTTCATCGGCAGGCGTTACCTGCCATTGCTCCCCGAGCATTATACATCCTTTGGATGTAGATCGCTGAAGGTCAATCATCACCCGGCATGTTTGAGCTGGCTCAGCACCGCCCTGACCTGGCGTTGGTACGGGGATGTGACTGCCGTTGGTGCCGGTCGCACTCATGGTCTGGGTCTGCCGACAATAGGGCGCGAGAATTTTTTCCAGCACATCGCAAAAATTACCAGGCAAATCAGCACTGTCGAGGCGCAAGGTGAGCTGCTGAGCGAACTTGTGCCGCGCCTGTTCCAGCGTCATGACCTGGCGTGCTCGACCCTTCATGCCACCGCTGTAATCATCGACGCTGACGCTGCATTCGATAATCAGTATCTCGTCCTTCTGAATGAGGTCGCGATACTTTTCATATTCTTTGGCAAAGAGGGAAATCTCGAAGCGCGCACTGCGATCATCAAGCGTCAGAAAAGCGATGGTATCGCCGCTCTTGCTCTTCATGGTTCTGAAGCCGTGCAGCAATCCAGCCGCAATCTGGCCACCACGCTCCGGCCGCATATTCACAAGTCGATTTGGCGCAATCTGCTTGAGCTCAGCGAGATGTTCGTCGATAGGATGCCCGGAGAGATACAAGCCTAGCGTTTCCTTCTCAGCAGTCAGCCTTTGCTTTTCGCTCCACGGTCGGAATTTCACAGCACCATCGCCCGCAATCGCTGGCTCTTCCGGAGCGATTTCACCGAACAAATCTTCAACTCCGCTCGCCTGATTGCGACTGCTCTGCTCCGCCGCCTGCATGGCATCAGCGAGCGATGCACTCAGCAATCCCCGCGAATAGTCGACATCTCCGTCGACAAAATTATCCAGTGCTCCCGCTCTGATGAGCGCTTCCATAGTGCGCTTGTTGACGGTCTGCGCATCGACTCTGCTACAAAGATCGAGAAGACTCTCGAAAGGTCCATCTGCCCGCGCCGCAAGAATTTTCTCCACAGGGCCTTCGCCCAGCCCTTTGATGGCGCCCAGTCCATAGACAATTTCACCGGCATCGTTCACGGTAAAATTGAAACGCCCGACATTGATATCGGGTGGCAGAATTTTCAGATTCATGGACCGACACTCGTCAATCAGCGTGACTATCTTGTCGGTATTCTGCATATCGGCGGTCAATACGGCCGCCATAAAATAGGCCGGGTAATGCGCTTTCAGCCAGGCTGTTTGATAGGACACCAGCGCATAAGCCGCTGAGTGGGATTTGTTAAAGCCATAGCCCGCAAACTTTTCCATCAAGTCGAAGATGGATTCAGCCAATGCCTGATCGATACCGCGAGCGACTGCGCCTTCTGTAAAGGTCACACGCTGCTTGGCCATTTCTTCGGGCTTCTTCTTGCCCATGGCCTTGCGCAAAATATCGGCGCCACCCAGCGTATAGTTCGCGAGTACCTGGGCAATCTGCATGACCTGTTCCTGATACAGAATCACACCATAGGTATTGCCCAGCACCGGGGCCAATTCCTCATGTGGATAAACCACTTCCTTGCGACCGTGTTTGCGATCAATAAAGTCGTCGACCATGCCCGATTGCAAAGGCCCCGGCCGAAACAGTGCCACGAGCGCGATAATGTCTTCGAAACTGCTGGGCACCAGACGCTTGATCAAGTCTTTCATGCCACGGGATTCAAGCTGAAATACCGCAGTGGTCTCGCCGTTTTTCAGCAGATCGAAGACTGCCGCATCATCGAGCGGCAAGGTATTGACGTCGACTGGCGTCTCGCCTTCCGGGAGCTTGGCATTGATCATCTTCACCGCCCAGTCGATGATCGTCAGCGTACGCAAGCCAAGAAAGTCAAACTTCACCAGGCCGGCTGTCTCGACGTCGTTTTTATCGAATTGTGTGACCAGCCCCTGTCCCGATTCATCACAATAGAGCGGTGTGAAGTCTGTCAGTTTGGTGGGCGCAATGACCACACCCCCTGCATGTTTGCCTACATTGCGGGTGATCCCCTCAAGTTTGTAGGCCATCTCCATGATTTCCTGGGCATCCTCATCACTGTCCACGAACTCACCAAGCTGTGGTTCGTCTTCAAAGGCCTGACTGAGCGTCATGCCCGGAACAAAGGGGATCAGCTTCGATAACTTGTCTGCCAATGCATAAGGCTTGCCCTGCACCCGTGCCACATCCCGAACTACCGCTTTGGCTGCCATAGTGCCGAAAGTGATGATCTGCGAAACAGCCTCGCTGCCGTACAGTTCGGCCACATGCTGGATTACCCGATCGCGCCCCTCCATGCAGAAATCGACATCGAAATCCGGCATCGATACCCGCTCCGGATTCAGAAATCGTTCGAACAGGAGATCGTATTTGAGAGGATCGAGATCGGTAATCTTAAGCGCATAAGCGACGATCGAGCCTGCACCGGAGCCTCGGCCCGGCCCGACCGGAATGCCGTTGTCCTTGGCCCACTGGATAAACTCCATGACGATAAGAAAATAGCCAGGGAAACCCATCTGATTGATGATGCCCAGCTCCATATCCAGACGATCGAAGTAGGGTTTTCTCACCTCAGGATCGTTAGCTCGCTCTGCGAACAGTGCCTGCAAGCGTTTCTCGAGCCCTTTTCTGGAAAGATCCGCGAAGTACTCCTCCATGGTCATGCCATCAGGAACGGGATAGTTGGGCAGACTCGGCTCACCCAGAGTCAGCTGCAGATTACAGCGTTTGACAATCTCGCCGGCATTACTGATCGCCTCGGGAATATCAATGAACAGGGCTGTCATCTCTTCGGCGGTCTTGAGGTATTGCTGGTCGGTGTAATTGTGTGGTCGACGGGGATCGTCCAGTGTGCGGCGCTCATTGATGCAGACGCGCACTTCATGGGCATCGAAATCATCCTGCTGCAGGAAGCGAACATCGTTGGTGGCAACCACCGGGCACTGCTCATCCAGGGCGAGTCTGACCGCTGCCGCGATATAGGCTTCTTCTTCGCGTTTACCGACGCGTTGCAGTTCCAGATAGAAGCGGTTCGGGAATAGTTCGCGCCAGCGAGCAAGGCATTGCCTCGCCAGATCCTCATCGCCATCGAGCAATGCTCGTCCTATATCACCTCGTTGCGCACCTGAAAGAGCGATAAGCCCGGTTCCAAGTTCCTCGAGACGGTGTTGCGGGAGCACCGGCTCAGCGATTGAGTCTCCACGGGTATAGAGCTCGGAAATCAATTTGGTCAGATTGAGGTAGCCGACAGAATCCTGCACCAGCAACACCAGAGGCGTTCGCACTCCTTCAGCGTTTTCAACCAGCACATCGCAACCACAAACTGGCTTGATGCCGTTCTGCAATGCGCCGCTGTAGAACTTGATCAACCCGAACAGATTGGCCAGATCAGTGATCGCAATAGCGGGCATGTTGATGTCACGCAGGCGATTAATCAGCGGGCCAATAGTGACCAGACCATCACTGATCGAAAATTCCGTGTGGAGGCGCAGGTGTGCGAAATATTGGGACGTTGGAGCGGCAGGCATGGACGCCATTATTATTGACGAGAGCGATTCAGACAATAGGCAGTGGCGCGAGGTTTAACTTTGCTCATCCAGCAGCGCAGCCACTGGCGCAAACGAACGACGATGAATGACACAGGGTCCCCGCTCGCGCAGTGCTTCCAGGTGTTTTGCAGTCGGGTAACCTTTATGCTGAGCAAACCCGTAGCCGGGATAGAGTGACTCGAAAGCAGCCATTTCTTCGTCGCGGGTCACCTTGGCCAGAATTGACGCGGCAGCGATTGCTGGAATCCGGGAATCGCCTTTTACCACTGCCTGACTTCGATACTGCCATTGCGGGCAAAACTTGCCATCAACGAAGACGAAATCAGGGTCGAGCGCCAGGCCTTCTACAGCACGCTTCATCGCTAGCAAGCTGGCATGAAGAATATTCAGCTCATCGATTTCTTCCACACTCGCGCGCGCGACACACCAGGCTCGCGCTTCCGCCTTGATGACGTCAGCGCAGAGTAAACGTTGTTTGTGCGTTAACTTTTTGGAGTCATTGAGACCGCTGATTGTGGCGCCTCGCTCCAGTATCACAGCAGCAGCAACCACATCACCTGCTAGCGGTCCTCTGCCAACTTCATCGGTTCCCGCACACAAGCAAGCCGGATCGTCCAACGCTGGAAAGTCAATCGCTGCCTGCTCGATCATCGTTACACGCTCTTCCGAAGCCAAGACGCATCAGGTTGCATGGCCAAGTAATTCGCTAATTGCCCGCGCTGCAGAGTCCGATGCATTCTTGCGCAACTCGCGATGTATTTGTTCAAAGAACGCGAGGTTATCCTGCCGGGATTCAGGGCTGTTAAAAAACGAGACTATTTCATCTCGCAACACAGGAATGCTTACCTGATTCTGGATGTACTCAGGCACCAGACGTCTACCAGCCAGTAAATTCGGCAATGCCACATAGGGGACTTTGACCATCTTGCTGGCAAGCCAGTAGGTCAGTGCAGCAAGGCGATAAACCACTACCATCGGGCGCCTCAGCAATAGCGTCTCGAGGGTCGCCGTGCCTGATGCCAGCAGCACCAAATCCGCAGCAGCAATCGCCGTGTGTGAATTGTCCACCAACTGAAAACCGGACCCGCTCAAGACATTTGCTCGCCGCAACAGCTGCTGCAATTGTGATTTTGCCTCAGGACCGGCTGCCGGTATTAATACGCGAAGCCGGGGAATGTGTTGCTTCGCCTCCAATGCGGCGCCAATAAGATCAGGGCCGAGCCGTTTGATCTCGCCACCGCGACTTCCAGGCAGTAGAGCTACAACAGGCTCTGCATCACCTATTCCGGTTTCAGCGCGCGCGTTCACTTTGTTGTCATCAAACCCGATCTCGTCAGCCAGCGGATGCCCGACACAGCGAGCCGCAATGCCATGCTCATCGTAAATGGCAGTCTCGAAAGGAAAGAGCGTCAGCATCAGGTCAACAGCCTGCTTGATACCGTGAATGCGTTTTTCCCGATACGCCCAGACAGAGGGACTTACATAATGGACCGTTGGGATACCAGCAGCATGTAATCGTTTGGCAATTCGCAGATTGAAATCGGGGGCATCAATGCCAATGAACGCCGCAGGGGGATTTGCGAGGAATTCGGTTTCGAGTTTGTTCTTGATGCGAAACAGCTCAGGCAGTCTGCCAAGAGGCTCAACGAATCCCATCACGGCCAGGCGTTCCATGTCGGCAAGACAGTGACAGCCCTGCTCAATCATGCGCGGGCCTCCCACACCAATGAACTCGGCATCGGGATACAGTTCGCGCAGCGCACTAATCAGCCCGGCTCCCAGAATGTCGCCGGATTTCTCACCAGCGACAATTGCAAAGCGAACAGGCTGAGTCATAGAGATTTAGTCCCTGCTGCAGGGGCTAGCGATGAATGCCTTTTTCAGAAGATTCCAGAGATTCAATCAACAGGTTCAGCGCCTCACAGTTTTCGCTCAGCGCCTTCAATTGATCGATTGCTTCCTGAAGACTGAAATTGCGCTTGTAAATAATTTTGAAAGCTTCCCGGATTTCCGCGATGGTCTCCTTGTCGAAACCTCGTCTTTCCAGCCCCACCGCATTGATGCTTCTGACGGTCGCAGGCCGACCCGAAACAATCATATAGGCAGGTACATCATTGGAAATGTGGGTCATTCCGCCGACCATCGCATGCGCCCCGACCTTGAGGAACTGATTGACACCCGCATAGCCGCCCAAGACAGCCCAGTCGCCGACCTGCACATGCCCGGAAATGCCGACATTGTTGGCGAATACCGTATGACTTCCTACGATGCAGTCATGTGCTATGTGCACATAGGGCATCATGAGATTGTCATCACCAATGCGTGTTACTCCGCCCCCCACTCCGGTACCTCGATGCAGAGTGACGCCTTCACGAAAAACATTGTCGTCACCGATTTCCAGCCAGGTAGTTTCACCTTCGAACTTCTTGTCGGCCGGATCTTCGCCCACCGAACTGAACTGAAAAAAATGATTGTTCTTGCCGATGCGCGTATGTGAACGCATGATGACGTTCGGCTCAATCACGGTGCCAGAACCGATCTGCACCTCGGGGCCTATGACGCACCAGGGGCCGATCGTGACGTTCTCATCAATCTCGGCTTTCGGATCAATTCTCGCACTCGAATCAATCGACATTGACCTGCCTCTCAGCGCACATAATTGTCATGGTACCGACCAGTTCATCGCCTACCATCGCCTTCGCGGCAAATTTATAGATTCCCCGGCGATTGGTGATCACTTCGGCGTGCAACATGAGCTGATCACCCGGCACTACCGGGCGACGCAAGCGCACCTCATCTGCACCCACGAAATAATAGAGGTAACCATCGGCTGGCTTTTTTTCCTGACTCTTGAAACCCAGCACTCCTGCGGCCTGCGCGAGCGCCTCTATAATCAATACACCGGGCATGATGGGCTGATTCGGAAAATGCCCTTCAAAAAAAGGCTCGTTCACAGTCACATTTTTGTACGCGACGATGGATTTTCCCAGCTCCATTTCCAGCACTCGATCCACCAATAGAAAGGGATAGCGTTGCGGGAGATACTCTTTTATTTCTTCGACATCCAATAACATTTTGACTCTCTTGTTTTGGGCATCAACAGCACTCTGTCTGCTTAACACCAAATGATGATACTTGCGCAGCACAGCCCCCGGCTCTCCCCCTCGAAAACCCGAATGCTACTCAATGCTGGCGGTATTACTCTGTATCGGTCTTTTTCTCTAATTCTTTCAGCCGTCTGGCAATACTGTCCAACTCACGGAATCGTATTGTACTGCGCTTCCACTGAGCTGTTTTCATGAATCCGGTGCCTGATGAATAGACACCAGCTTCTTTTATCGTGCGATCTACCAGCGACATCGCACTCACCTGCACTCCGTCTGCGATTTCAATATGGCCTACTACTCCGGTCGCCCCGCCAAGTACACAGTACTTGCCGATAACCGCCGAACCCGCTATCGCAGTACATCCACAGATAACTGTATGTTCACCGATGCGACAGTTGTGACCAATCTGAACCTGATTGTCTATTTTTACCCCTTGTTCAATAACAGTGTCGTCTATCGCGCCCCTGTCAATCGTGGTGCCGGCACCAATCTCAACATCGTCTCCAATCAATACTGCGCCCAGTTGGTGGATCTTGATTGAGCGCTCGCCGTCGAATGCGTAGCCGAAGCCATCGGCACCGATTACGGCTCCACTATGAATCACCACATTGCGACCCAACCTGACGCCATGATAGAGCGTCACATTCGGTTTCAATACACTCCCGTCACCCAGTACGGCATTCGCACCTATGTGACAGCTTGACGCGACAACGACTCTCTCACCGAGCTGAACGCCGCTTTCTACAACAGCATTGGGCCCGATTGAGGCTGATTCAGGCACATTGACATCGTCCGCCACGACCGCACTCGGATGCACTCCAGGAGCCGGTACCTTGGTTTCGACAAACAGTTTGGAAGCATGTGCAAATGCCACATAAGGCGACTCGGAAAGCAGCGCATTTCCATCCCATCGAGAAATGAATTTTTCCGAGAGTATGACTGCCGAGGCACGGCAGCCACTCAATTGATCGACGTAGGAAGGACTACTCAGGAAACTCAGCTGGCCTTTTTCGGCATTTGCCAGAGTACCTAATCCCGAGATTTCGCAACTCTCATCACCGACAAGTTTCAGACCCAGATGACTGGCCAGTTCGCTCAGCCTATAACTTTTTTTCTGTGTCACCTGGCACCAACCCGGGCCGAGTTGGCTCAGTCGTTAGCTTGAGCAGTGAGTTCGTTGAGCTTTGCTGTAACTTGCGCAGTAATATCCAGAACTGGAGCAAAGTAGGGAACTGCTTCGGCATTGAGGATGAGGTCGTAGCCGCCTTCGGCAACCACTTCAGTTACGGCAGTTCCTAGCTCACCCTGCATTCTTTGTACAAAGGCTTGTTGCTGTTCCTGCAGCGCAGTCTGAACTCGCTCCTGGATAAGCTGTAACTGCACCTGAAGATCCTGGGCGTTTGAGTTCATGCGGCGCTTCTGCTCTTCGGTCATCACCGCTTCATTCTGACGATACTCTGTTTGTAGAGATTGCAGCTGCTGACCGAGACTGGTCGCACGCTGCTCGTCTTCAGCAAACTCTTCATCGAGCTCTTGCTGAACAACGCGCGCTGCATCGGAATTGAACAGCGCCTGAAGTGCATTCAACACACCAATCTTGGTACCTTGTGCAGCGGCGCCCTGGGCGACGAGCAACAGGCTAAAACTGGCAATCAGAATCTTGATCGTTTTCACTTTACATCTCCAAATCGTTCACCGGTCACTGCATCTTCAGTCATCCGGCATGAATTCCGTGGGTCATTGATCCCACTTGTTGCTACTTTAAAATCCGGTACCCACAGTAAAGTCGAACTGTTTGGTGTCGTCGCCATCTTTACCAAAAGGCTGAGCCAGGTAGAAAGTCAAAGGCCCAAATGGCGAGAGGTAGGTGATACTCACACCTGCCGCGTACCGCAATTCCTTGAAATCGAAGTCAGAACAGTTTTTCAGCAAGCGCTGACGTTCCGTGCAATTTGACGAGAAAACATTTCCAGCGTCAATAAAAAAAGCCGATCTCACTCGACTCGTATCATCTATGAAGGGCAGCGGAAACAGCAATTCCAGCGATGCTGTGGTCAATATATTACCACCAAAACTATCATAATCCTCATCGAGGAAGAAATTCTGGACAGCGAGCTGGATCTGCTGGTTACCGTTTGCGTCGAGCACCGGATCGCCGTTGGCATCGAGCACAGGAACGGTCTGGTAGCCGACTTCATTGCTCAGATTTGCAGTACCATCCAGGTTGCGAATGATGTTGCCATCCTCGTCCTTGGCGAGACTGATCCCCCTCTCCGTCAGATAGCGGGCACCCGGGGTACTCTGTGGGCCAAGGCTGTTCTCATCGAAGCCCCGCACGCGCCCCCCACCGGAAATCAGACCACCGGCGAAGAAATGATTGAAGAAGGGAATCTCTTTGGAATCGCCATAACCGAAGCCATAGCCAATATTGGCCGACAACGCCAGTACCCAGTCGCGGTTCTGAGTGAGCGGCCAGTACATCTGGTTTGAATAACTGACCCGCGCATATTCCAGATCACTACCCGGCAGAGTGACTTCTACACCGATCTGATGCAATGAACCATCGTTAGCGAGCTGACCGCGATTCAGCGTGAAGCGTGACCAGTTACCGGTAATAGTAAAATTGTCGAAAGTATCGCCGTTGCGATCGACAAAGCCAGATTCCAGATTCCGTTGCAACTGGAAGTCATTCAGATCGTTGACATTGCCGAGTACCGAATCGACGACCGGCCCATCGAACGGATTTGCATTCGGAGAACTGATGACATACTTGTCGATGCCTTGGAAAAGCGTCGGACTGGAAACAATCTCCTGCACAGACCCAAGGCCCGCACTTAACTCGGTATGACTGTATCCCAGGTCGAAACCGAGTACCTGGATTTCACTCAAGGGGTAACTGAAGCTGACCGTGCCGCCATAGGATGAGGTATTGAAATTCGACACGTTGAAGGGCGAGTCGATCTCTTGCGCAAAAATATTGAAACCGCGGCTCACCCCATCCAGCGTGTAAAACGGATCAACATAGCGAAAGTTCAGGCCTTTCTGGAATCGCGACTTGTTGACCCCGATTCCGATTGTGCGGCCAGTACCTAGAAAGTTTTGCGCCTGTAGATTCGAGCTGATGAAAAAGTCACCGCCCCCGCCTGTACCGATCTGAAAGCTTACTGCACCGAAATTCTGTTCAGCGACGCTGTAGTTCACATCTATCTGATCTTCAGTGCCAGGCACTTCTTCAGTCTCCACCTCGACTGTTTCGAAGTAGCCCAGTCGCTCAAGGCGAATTTTTGACTGCTCGATTTGCGCACTGGATGCTGGCGCACTTTCCAATTGGCGCATCTCACGGCGCAGCACATCGTCAGCCGTGGACAGGTTGCCATCAAAATTGATTCGATTGACATAGGTTCTGTTGCCCGGCTCGATAAAGAACGTCACTTCAACTGTCTGATCTTCTTCGTTCACTTCCGGGACACCGGTTGCTTCGGCAAATGCGTAGCCCAGATTCCCCAGCCGCTGCACCATGATCTCTTCCGTTCCGGTCACCAGCCCCTGGGAATAGATCTGACCAGGTCGTACAAAAATCGACGCGCGTAACAATCCCTCCGCATCGACCAGATCCCCGGCGAGATCCACCTCGCTTACTACGTATTGCTCGCCTTCAGAGATATTGATCGTGATATACACTTCTTTGCGATCAGGTGTGATCGAGATGGGCGTTGAATCGATATTGAATTCGACATAGCCATTGTCCAGGTAGAACGACTCAAGGCGCTCAAGATCACCGGAGAACTGCTCGCGTGAATATCTGTCCTTGCGGCTTAAGAACAGGTACCAGGGCTTGGTTCCCAATTCGAGCAGTCCCAGCAGCTCTTCCTCTTCGAAAGCCTGATTGCCAACTATGTTGATGTGTCGAATGCGAGACTCTTCACCTTCATTGATGTCGAGACTGATCGCTACGCGATTGCGTGGCAGTTCCTCGACTTCCACCTCGACAGCGGCGCCGTAACGACCACGCGATGAGTAAACGTCCTGAATGCCCTGCTGGATCGCCTCGAGCGCGGCACGCGTGAAAATCTGCCCTTCAGCAATACCCGCACCCGCCATATTCTCAATAATATCTTCCGTTTCGAGAACACTGTTTCCCGTGATAGCGATCTCAGCCACCGAAGGGCGTTCAAGCACTGTGATAATCAGGATATTGCCTTCGCGCGCAACTTCGATTTCGTCGAAGTATTCGGAAGCAGAAAGCGAGCGGATTATTTCAGCGGGAGTGAGCGCATTAACCTCGTCGCCGATACCGACAGGCAACAGGTTATAGATAATGCCCGGTGAGATACGCTGATAGCCATCAACGATGATGTCAGCGATCGTAAACGTTTGTGCGACTGCGGAATTGGCCAGGCCGATAACCAGCGACAAAGAAAAAAACAATTTTTTCATTTCTAACAACAACTCAAATCTTACGTTTTTTACTTGGCGGCGGGTTCTGCAGTGAATGAGTTCTTATAATAAGCGGCTAACATCATTGTAAATCGCCAACATCATGATTCCTGAGATGATCAACAGGCCGAGCTGCAATCCCCAGGCCTGAATCCGCTCTGGCACAGGCCGTCTGATCACAGCCTCAATTGTGTAGTAGAGCAAATGTCCCCCATCGAGAACTGGTATCGGCAACAGGTTCAGCACGCCGAGGGAAATACTGAGCAGCGCCAGAAATCCCAGATAAATATCCAGTCCATAGCTGGCTGTTTCACCAGCCACTTGTGCAATCGTTATAGGGCCGTTGATATTCTTCACAGATATCAGACCGACTATCATTTTCTTGACCGAATCCAGAACGAATACTGATTTGTCCCAGGTTTCCTTCAAGGCAGGGCCGATTGCACTAATTGCCCCGTAACGAATCTCGCGCTGCATTTCCGGTGGCACCAGATCTGCGAAGCTTGTGTCCTGCACATAGGCGCCTATTTGCCCTATTACAGTGCCATCATCCAACTCAGAAACCGAAGGTGTCAGTTGCAGCTGTACTGTTTCGTCACCCCGTTGGACAGTAACATCCAGAGTGAGTTCCGGATTCGCACGAATCACTCTGACCCAGTGCGACCAGCCGCGAATCTCTTCACCGTTTACCGCTAAAATTTCGTCGCCGTATTGAAGACCGCCCTGCGCCGCCCTGCCGCCGGGTATCACGTCGGCGATACGTGCGGGGATCTGAAGTTGCACGATACCCAGAGAGCTGACCGGATTGGGTTCGGTTTCATTGCCCAACCAGGCGACAATTGGAATGCTTATTTCGCGTGTGGCAGCGGAATCAGCGGGCTCAACTGTCAGTTCCAGTACACCGGTTTCGCCCATCCGCGACAACATCTGGAGAGTCACCTGATTCCAGAAAATGGTTTCCACCCCATCCACCGCGAGTATCTCATCGCCTTGACGAAGTCCGGCCTCTGCTGCCGGCGAGCCCTCGACCACATCTCTGACGACAGGGGCGACACCATTGACGCCGAAGCCCATGTGGATAATCCAGTACACAAAAATCGCCAGCAGAAAATTCGCTGCAGGACCCGCGGCAACGATAGCCATGCGCTGCCAAAGCGGTTTGTGCGCGAACGACACATCGCGCTCATCTTCGGCGATTTCTTTGGAGCCAGTAACGGTTGTGTCTTCCTGCCCCAGCATCTTGACGTAGCCGCCCAGTGGAATAGGCGCGATGACATATTCGACACCATCTTTGCCGACCCAGGTCTTGGCAGCCTTGCCAAAGCCGATTGAAAATCGCAGCACCTTGACACCACAGCGGCGGGCCACCCAAAAGTGACCAAATTCGTGGATTGTGACGAGAATTCCAAGTGTCACAATCAAGGCTATTATGCTTATCAGGATTTCCAGCATGTCGGGATAGTAATGTCGTCCTAGTGGGCTGACCGGCTAGTGAAATTGCTTGATTATCAATTCTTTAGCCAATATTCGGGCGCGCAAGTCGCAATCCTGAATAATAGCGAGACTTGACGGGGCTTCACAAGGGATTTTCTCGACAACCTCGCCTATCAGATCGGCAATTCGGATGAATTCCAGTCGCCCATCGAGAAACGCCTGCACGGCAACTTCATTTGCGGCATTCAGGGCTATGGGCGCGCCGCCGCCTGCGCTGGCCGCCGCCATTCCCAGCGCAAGACAAGGAAAGCGATCCATATCAGGATGAGTGAATTCAAGCGGGCCTTCTGCGGCCAGATCCAGAAAATTCACACCCGAGCCAATGCGCGATGGCCAGGCGAGGCCATGTGCGATGGGCACACGCATATCCGGATTGGCCATCTGCGCCAACACCGACCCATCCACATAATGCACCATGGAATGGACAATGCTCTGTGGATGTATAAGCACCTCGACACGGCCGGGAGCCACGCTGAACAGGAAACAGGCCTCGATGTATTCAAGTCCTTTATTCATCATGGTTGCTGAATCAACGGATATCTTGCGCCCCATGGACCACTTGGGATGTCGACACGCCTGCTCCGGCGTCACCGACGCCAGGTGCTGAGTCGGAGTATTCAGAAATGGCCCGCCGGACCCGGTGAGGACTATTTTCTCTACCTGCCGTAGCTGATCCTGAGCGACGCCCGTGCGTGATTCAGGCAAACATTGAAAGATCGCGTTGTGCTCACTGTCTATCGGGATAATCGTTGCCTTCGAGTGCTGGGCAGCCGCCATGAAGAGTTCGCCCGACATTACCAGAGCTTCTTTGTTGGCCAGGAGTACTTTCTTGCCAGCTTGGACTGCGGCGAGACTGGAGGCCAATCCGGCAGCACCGACGATCGCCGCCATCACGATGTCTACTTCCTCTGCTCTGGCGACTTCCTCCAGTGCGTCAGCGCCTGTCAGGAGCTCGGTGCGACACTCCGCCTGCCGTAATTGCTCGGCCAGCTCTGATGCGCCCTCTCCTGAGCTCAATACAGCGTAGTCAGGCTGGTAGTGCACGCACTGCTCAAGCAGCAACTGTGTATTGCTGTGTGCTGTCAGAGCGAAAACCCTGTACTGCGGGTTAGCCTCTATGACTGCGAGCGTACTCTGCCCCACCGAGCCTGTTGACCCGAGAATCGTAATGGATTGGCTATCGCTCATTGTTCGCTGAGCCCTGCAAGTGCAAAGAGCACGATCAATACGAACACCGGTGTCACTGCCATCAGGCTATCCACCCGATCAAGCAAGCCCCCATGTCCGGGCAGGATGGCACCACTGTCTTTCACATCGCAATTTCTCTTCAGCATGCTTTCGAGCAAATCTCCGATGACACCGAAGAAGGACACCAGAATGCTGAGCAGAAATAAAATAAGAAACTGCACCGGAGTGAGAGGCATGATGTAGAAGTGCATCAGGACCGCAAAGATTACGCCGAGCACAATACATGTTGCCAATCCGCCCCATACTCCTTCCCAGGATTTATTCGGACTTAGCTGCGGAGCGAGTTTCGTATGGCCGAAGAATGTGCCAACGAAGAATGCCCCCACATCCACTGCCGCGACCATAATAATGAGCGCCAGGACCAGATAGCCTTCCGGCATGATGTATTTCAATTGCACGATACCGGTCCAGGTTGGCACCATGGCACACAGGCCCATGAAGGCAATCTTGGAGCGCTGACTCCACGCTGTGGCGTTATCCGGGTAACCGCGAAGAATCAGAAACGCGAAGCTCCAGAACAGCAGGCCCAACGCAGAAATGGCCGCGACTTTCACACTGCCAACACTTGCGGCTTCGGGGATCACGCCAATAAAGAGACTCGTGACGCCAAGCGATGCAGCGATGGATGCCATATACGGCAACCGCTCCCGCCGGCTCTCCAAATCAAGAAATGCCGCCCATTCCCAGGCCGCGAGCAACACGACAAAAGCTACAAACATTGCGAACAGGAAAGGAGAAAGCAGGGTCGCGATGAGAATCAGCACCGCCATCAGAATGACCGCCGTGATTACCCGCAGTTTGAGAGCACTACTCATGACGCACCGCCTCTTCTTCATGGCCGCCATATCGGCGCTTTCGTTGCGCGTAATCCGTTAGCGCCAACTCAAATTGTTCGCTGTCAAAGTCTGGCCAGTAGCAATCGCTAAAATAGAGTTCTGTATAGGCAAATTGCCACAACAGAAAATTGCTGATGCGCCTCTCCCCTCCTGTGCGGATACAGAGATCCGGATCCGGATAATCTGCAAGACTGGTCAGAGAATGCACGGTATCGATTGTGATGTCATCGAGAGAGATTTCGGAATCCATGACTTTCTGGGCTGCGCTTCGAGCAGCCTGCGTGATATCCCAACGACCACCGTAATCGGCTGCTACGATAACAGTTGTACCGGTGTTGCCAGCAGTAAGCGCCTCTGCTTCAGCCATGCCGTCTTGCAGCTTTTGTGAAAACTCACTCCGCTTGCCGATAAATTTGAGTCGGACATTGTCCTTGTGCAACTGCTTGATTTCATGACGGCGAAGCACAGAGAGAAACAGTGCCATCAGACCCTGCACTTCCTTGCTCGGGCGCATCCAGTTTTCACTGCTAAAGGCAAACAGCGTCAGGTAGCTTATCTTTTTCTCGACGCAGGCATAGGCGATATCGCGCGCTACTTCAGCGCCTCGCCTATGACCGGCTTTGGTAGGCAAACCCTGGGACTGCGCCCAGCGGTTATTACCATCCATGATGATGGCTATGTGATCGGGATTTTTCTGCTTCGAGTCAGGTGTCATTTGTTTGTATTGATACGACCAGGGACAACCTGATACGACGTGAATCGCGTGATCAGAAATTCAAACCCGGGAAACCATGTAACAGCACGCTGGTTTCCTAAATCTTGAGCAGGTCTGCTTCCTTTTGCTGATAAGTTGATTCAACTTCGGCAATGTATTTGTCGGTCAGCTTTTGCACCAGATCTTCCGCACGGCGCTGTTCATCTTCGCTGATCTCTTTTTCCTTCTCCAGGTCTTTGAAATCAGAATTGGCATCGCGGCGAATATTGCGAATTGCGATGCGCGTGTTTTCGGCTTCTGATTTTGCCTGCTTGGTAAATTCCCTGCGCGTTTCTTCTGTTAGCGGAGGCATGGGCACACGAATAGTGTCGCCGTTGTTGGAGGGATTCAGGCCGAGATCGGATTTCATGATGGCTTTTTCGATCTCACCGATCATGGGCTTTTCCCAGGGAGAAACCACAAGCGTGCGGCCTTCTTCCACGGTTACGTTGGCGAGTTGATTGAGCGGCGTGTCGGCACCGTAGTAGGAAACCATGATGCCATCCAGCAGACTGGGATGCGCCCGCCCGGTACGAATCTTTTTAAAAGCTTCTTCAAGAGCACCCAGACTCTTCTTCATGCGATCTTCAGCGTCTGCGATTATGTCATTAATCATCTTGCTCTCTTCTCTCCTTTGACTAACTCTCAGTGGAGTTTGACCTGATTCCGCACGGGAATCCCAGATGTTAATTAATCAGTGTACCGTCCGGCTTACCCATGACATTGTCCAACAATGCCCCGGGACGGTTCATATTGAATACCTTGATCGGCACCTGATGATCGCGACTCAGGCAGATCGCCGTCAAATCCATCACGCCAAGTTTTTTGTCGATTACATCATCATAAGTCAGGGATTCAAACTTGACCGCTTCCGGATTAAGAATGGGGTCATCGGAATACACACCGTCAACCTTGGTAGCTTTCAGAATAAGATCTGCATCAATCTCGATACCGCGCAAACAGGCTGCGGAATCGGTTGTGAAAAAGGGGTTGCCAGTACCAGCGGAGAAAATAACGACATCGCCGGCATTCAGGTAACGAATAGCACTGCGGCGATCGTAGTGCTCGACCATGCCACTCATCTGCACTGCTGACATCACACGGGTAGGAATGTTGGCGCGTTCCAGCGCATCACGCATGGCCAATGCGTTCATCACCGTAGCCAACATGCCCATATGGTCGCCCGTGACCCGCTCCATGCCTGCGGCATGGAGCATGGCGCCACGGAACAGGTTACCACCACCGATCACCATGCCGACCTGAACGCCCAATCCAATCAATTGTCCGACCTCGACCGCCATGCGATCGAGAACTTTGGGATCGATGCCGAATTCTGCTTCACCGGTGAGAGCCTCACCGCTCAGTTTCAACAGTATCCGGTTATAAGGGCGTTCTTTCTTGGGCATATAATGTCCGTTTGGTGGTGAAGGATTAGCCGTTTACTTGTGCTGCAACTTCCTCAGCAAAATCCACTTCTTCCTTCTCAATTCCCTCGCCTACTTCGAAGCGAATGAATTGCACGATATCTGCTCCGGCTTCTTTGAGCAAATCGCCGACTTTGGAATCTGGATCCTTAACAAAGGCCTGCTCAGTCAAGCTGACTTCTGCGATGAACTTCTGCAGACGGCCGCTGATCATCTTCTCGATAATCTCTTCCGGCTTACCGCTTTCGCGAGCCTGCGCAGAGTATATTTCAGATTCCTTGGCCAATACATCTTCCGGCACATCTTCGGCGCGAATACACATTGGATTCACTGCAGCGATATGCATGGCGATGTCACGTGCCAGCGCCTCATCTCCGCCTTTAAGGGCGATAATGACGGCAATGCGGCTTCCGTGGACGTAGCTCTCTACGATGCCTTCGTTGGCATCTTCAAAGCCTACGCGCTCGATGCGGCGCAGATTGATGTTCTCGCCAATTTTTTGCACCAGTGACTGACGCGCATCTTCCAGGCCACCTTCGAGCAGTGCTGCAACATCAGCATCCTTGTTGGCGAAAGCCTGATCGAGTGCCTGACCGGCAAATGCCAGAAAATTGTCATCGCGTGCCACGAAGTCAGTTTCACTGTTCACTTCGATGATCACGCCGTAGTTGCCGTCTTCAGCAACCTTGGTCAAGACGATACCTTCAGCAGCTACGCGGCTGGCTTTCTTGGCAGCTTTCAATCCGCTGGCTTTGCGCAGATCTTCAATCGCCTTCTCCATGTCTCCGTCAGCTTCTGCCAACGCCTTCTTGCAATCCATCATGCCAAGACCGGTGCGCTCACGGAGCTCCTTAACCATACTCGCTGTAATGTTTGCCATGTTCAGTGCCTCGTTCTGTTCAATCACGGCGTGTGCCGTTTAAAAATTCGCTTGTGAAAAGGGGGCGGTGCGCCCCCTTGGAAATGATGTGACTCCAGCCCGGAACCCGGGCGGGAGTGTCGGGAATCTCTTCCGCTTAACCGAAGTTACTCGGCATCTTCCTTATCAGCAGCCGCTTTCTTCTTCGCAGGTGCTTTCTTCTTGGCAGGTGCCTTCTTCTTGGCTACTGCTTTTTTCTTTGCAGGCGCCTTCTTCTTGGCCGCGGCCTTTTTCTCGGCAGCTTCGTCGGCGCTGCCTTCTTCAGCTGCATCAGCAGCTACCGCTTCGGGCTCAGCAGCTTCTTCTTTGGCTTCCTTGGCTTCTGCTGGCTTGGCTTTGGCCGCTGCCTTGGTTTCCACCTCTGCCTCATCATCGTCAATTTCGATGAATTCGCTATCGACAGATCCAGGTCCGCTGCGCTTTTGCCCTTCCAGACACGCGTCTGCAACCGCAGTGGCGTACAGCTGAATAGCGCGGATCGCATCGTCGTTGCCTGGAATCAGGTAATCAACGCCATCAGGATTGCTGTTCGTATCAACCACGCCAATAACAGGAATCTTCAGGCTATTGGCTTCAGTGACAGAGATGCGCTCATGATCGACATCGATTACGAACAGCGCATCGGGCAAACCGCCCATGTCCTTGATTCCGCCAATGCTGCGCTCAAGCTTTTCTTTGGCGCGCTTCAGCATCAGGGCTTCTTTTTTGGTCAGCTGGTTGAAAGTACCATCAGCTTCCTGCGTCTCCAGCTCTTTCAGACGCTTGATGGAGCCACGAATGGTCTTGTAGTTGGTGAGCATGCCACCCAACCAGCGATGGTTGACGTAGGGCATACCGGCACGTTCTGCCTGCTCACGGATAATCTTTGCAGCGGCTCGCTTGGTGCCGACGAACAGGATTTTCTTGTTCTTTTCGGCAAGCTCAGTCACCTGCGCCAGCGCAGTTGTCATGGCCGGAACAGTTTGCTCTAGATTGATGATATGAATCTTGTTTCTGGCGCCAAAAATATATGGCTCCATTTTAGGGTTCCAGTATCGACACTGGTGCCCGAAATGCACTCCAGCACGGAGCATTTCTTTCATGCTTACGCTCATGATCTTTCCTTTTGCTTCGGGTTAAGCCTCCACACACCCCATGGATCAACCCGAATACTCGGAAGTATCGGGCACCCAGACCACATGTGACGGTGCGTGTGCGACGTTAAATTATGAATATTTAGCCTGATTTCGCTATCCGGCCCACTGGACCCTGTTTCAGGCGCCGCGCTTTATACCATAAACGGATAAAAACTAAAAGATTTTCAGCATTTCAGGCGAGCTTGCTCCGGGTGCGGGAGCGAGCCCCGTCCCCCGCTGCAATCTGCGCCCGCCAGAAGCCGCCACTGAAGAGCATTACTGTAACTGCGCGCCTCTCATGCTTTACAATAACGTCATTTTTGGCCCCGCGCTTGGCGCAGTACCGCGAGTCCCTATGCCTATACATATCAAGACACCTGAAGAGATCGAAAAAATGCGAGTTGCCGGCCGTCTGGCGGCAGAAGTCCTCGAGATGATCGGCCCCCACGTAGTGCCGGGAATCAGCACAGGTGAGCTTGATCGTATCTGCCACCGCTATATTGTGCAGGAACAGGATGCCATCCCGGCGCCGCTGAACTACAACGGCTTCCCGAAATCGATCTGCACCTCGGTCAATCATGTGATCTGTCACGGAATCCCGAGTGACAGCAAGATCCTCAAGAACGGCGATATCATCAATATTGACGTCACTGTCATCAAGGACGGGTACCATGGCGACACGAGCAAGATGTTCTGTGTCGGAGAAACACCGGATCACGCCAAGCGCCTCATCCGGGTTTCCCAGGAATGCCTCTACAAAGCGATTGCCATCGTCAAGCCCGGGATCACATTAGGCGACATCGGACATGTCATCCAGCAACACGGCGAGGCCAATCATTATTCGATCGTTCGAGAATACTGTGGGCACGGCATTGGCCGCATTTTCCATGAAGAACCACAGGTACTGCATTTCGGTAAACCCGGTATGGGCACGCGCATCCAGGAAGGTATGACATTCACCATCGAACCCATGCTGAACGCGGGGAGTCGCTACACAAAACTGTCCAAGTCTGACGGCTGGACTGTGACAACAAAGGATCGTCGTCTTTCAGCGCAGTGGGAGCATACCTTGGCGGTAACCAGTGACGGCTGCGAGGTACTCACACGCAGAACCGAAGAAGACCTGTGACATTCGATAGCCTATCTATTACCGACCTCAAGGTTGATGCCGAGCACCAGCCCGATCGAGAACTGCTGGACGTTGACGCACTGACGGCCAAGGCCCGCGAATCGAACAATCCTGTCGCGATCCTGCGTGCGGCCGTACAGACTGCAAGCGATATCCTCGACAACCGCTACAAACAGAACCTGAATATCACTGATATCGTCAAGGGGCGCGCGTGGGTAATCGATGAAGTCCTGCGTATTGCATGGCAGTCCCAACCCTGGCCAGACAGCAATGACATTGCATTGGTCGCCGTCGGCGGCTACGGCCGCGGTGAGTTACTCCCCCATTCCGACATAGATCTGCTGATACTCACCCGCCGCGACAGGAACAAACAATATCAGGACTGCATAAGCGGGTTCCTGACCTCTCTGTGGGATATTGGTCTGGACATCGGCCAGAGCGTGCGCAGCATCAAACAATGCAAGCAGGAAGCGGCAAAAGACATCACTGTTGTAACTGCGCTGATGGAATCTCGCACACTGATCGGCCCTGATGAACTGAATGCCGAGATGCAAAAAGCGATCAGCAGTCGACGTGTCTGGCCTATCAAAAAATTCGTTGAGGCAAAAATCGAAGAACAACGAGCACGCCACAAAAAATATCATGATGTGGACTACGCGCTCGAACCCAATGTGAAGACATCACCCGGTGGACTACGCGATATACAAACCATAGCCTGGGTAGCGAAACGCCATTTCGATGCGAGCAGCTTCAAGGATCTGGTAAAACTCGGCTTCATTTCCCAGTCTGAAGAAACGATGATCAATCGTGGCCAGCAATTCCTGTGGAAGTTGCGCTACGGTCTGCACTATCTGGAAGGCCGCTGCGAAGATCGCCTGCTATTCGACAAACAAAGAGAGCTCGCCAAACTGTTCGGATACGATGACGATGAGAAAAGTCTCGGCGTCGAAAAGTTGATGAAGCAGTACTACCGCGCTGTCTCCAATCTGCGCGAATTGAATGACGTGCTCTTGCAACACTTGGACGAAGTCATTTTGCGCGCTGGCGAACGCGAAAAAATCAAACCGCTCAACAAGCGTTTTCAGATACACAATGATTACATCGAGGTGATTCACAACCGGGTCTTCGAGCGCAATCCTTCAGCCTTGCTGGAGATCTTTGTGCTTATGGCCCAGAATCCGATGATCAAGGGAATCAGAGCCGCCACGATTCGCGCGATTCGCGATCACCGTCGTCTGATCGATGACGAATTTCGCAACGACATTCGCAACGTCACCCTGTTCACTGAGCTCTTGCGCTCACCCCATCAGATGACCTTGCAGCTGCGGAGGATGTCCCGTTACGGCATACTGGGGCGCTATCTTCCCGAGTTCGGACAGATTACAGGTCAGATGCAGCATGACCTCTTTCATATCTACACAGTCGATGCACACACGCTTCAGGTAGTAGAAAACATGCGGCGTTTTCTGTTGCCCGAGGCAGCTGAGAATTTCCCAATTGCTGCGCAGATCGTGCATCACCTGCCGAAGATCGAATTGCTCTATATCGCAGGCCTCTATCACGATATCGCCAAGGGTCGCGGCGGCGACCATTCCACTCTGGGAATGGCTGATGCTGAAGCATTCTGCAAGCGCCACAGACTGAGTAAATGGGATACCAATCTGGTTACCTGGTTGGTCGAGAATCACCTGCTCATGTCCATGACTGCCCAGCGCAAGGACATCAGCGATCCTGATGTCATCAGGGAATTTGCGCAAGCAGTCGGCGATAAACTCCACCTGGAATATCTGTTTACCATGACCGTCGCAGATATCTGCGCTACCAATCCCGAACTGTGGAATAGCTGGCGAGCCGCGCTGTTGCGGCAACTGTACTTCAGCACTCGCAAGGCGCTGCGGACCGGTTTGGACAACACTGTCGATCGTGAAGAACGCATCGCCGACAAGAAAGAATCCAGCCTCAATTTACTCAAGAACAGCGGTCTCGAGTCCGCTCAGATAGAAACTATCTGGGCCAATGCAGACGACGAATATTTTGTCCGCGAGTCTGCCGAAAATATTGCGTGGCACACCGAAGCGATTGCCAATTTTAACGGCGATGGCCCGCTGGTCTCATTCCGGGAACTGGGCACCAACTCTCCCGCAGTCGGGGCTACCCAGGTCTTTATCTATACCCGCAATGCAGATTTCATTTTCGCCAATAGCACCGCCGCCTTCGAGCAGCTGAATCTCAATATCCACGGCGCCCGAATCTTTACGTCCGGTAACGATTACTGCATGGACACCTATATCGTTCTGGAAGACAGCGGCAGGCCTGTCGGAAATCAGCCCGGACGACTGGAGGAGATTCGGCGCAAGTTAACCGAATATCTCAAGCTCGGTGATCAGGCCGTCAAACTCGCGCACAAACGCCGTTCGCGCAAAGACAAGTATTTCAGCAAACCCATCGAGACATCCCTGCACAATCCGCAGAACAAAAATTATTCGACGCTCGAGGTCAACTGCCCTGATCATCCCGGTATTCTGGCATCGGTAGGTAAGGCATTTGTGAACAATGACATCCACCTCAAGGATGCTCGTATTACAACGCTCGGCGAGCGCGTGGAGGACTTGTTCTTCATCACCGACAAGGCGGGCAAACCACTCACCGACCAAGCCGCGATCGACAAACTGCTGGCGGACATCAAAGCAGAACTCGAAAACCGGCTGGGCGATTGAACCACTGCAGGAAACAGAATGATTACCCTATACGGCATAGCCAACTGCGACACGATTCGCAAGACAAGGAAGTGGCTCGAACAACAAGGCGCAGACTATGAATTTCATGACTACAAGAAGCTCGGCTGCTCTTCTGGCCTGGCCAAGACGTTGATCAGCGAACTGGGTATCGAGTCAGTCATTAACAAGCGCGGAACCACCTGGCGAAAATTACCGGAATCCGAGCGCGAGCCGCTCACCGCCACACGTGCACAGAAATTGATGCAAGACCAGCCATCGCTCATCAAACGGCCTGTATTGTGTGTCGATGATCAGTGGCTGGTAGGCTATGATACGGCACGCATCACCGCCCTGATCAGCAAGGGCAGCAAGTAACCCATCAAGGAAAGATCCCCATGAGTAATAACTCAATTCACAGCTTTGGCATTGGTATCGCAAGCAAGAATGCTGCGGGTGACATTATTGAAGTTCTCTATCCCAAGCCTGCCAACGAAGTCAGCGCAGAACTCTCAGCAGCCCTGCTCGGGGCCTGCGGCCTTGGCGCTGGCGAATGTGGCTTCGTGGAGCTCGATAGCAATCAATATGAACAGCTCGTGTCACAGTTGCCGGAAGCGCTCGCCACTGCCCTCGCTGGCTTACAAGTTCAAACTACGCAGCAAGCACTGGTGCTCTGCGTTTTGGGCGCAGATCTTGCCCCCACTAGCATTCCTGAAGCATTCCTTAAACTGCAGTTGCTCTCGCACCGCCTCGTGAAGCCTCATGGTGTGAAGCTGGACGGCATGTTTGCTGTGTTGAAAAATCTGGCGTGGACCAATGAAGGACCGATTGATCTGGCAGATCTGCCTGCACGGCGCATCGCTGCTCGCGCTGCCGGTCGCACATTGGACGTCGCCTCGGTGGACAAATTTCCCAAGATGACCGACTACGTGGTGCCGGAAGGAGTCCGCATCGCTGATGCTGCTCGAGTCAGACTTGGCGCCTATCTGGGTGCGGGCACGACAATCATGCACGAAGGATTCGTGAATTTTAACGCCGGTACACTCGGTGCGGCGATGATCGAAGGCAGAATCTCAGCAGGCGTGGTGGTTGGTGAGAACAGCGATCTCGGTGGTGGTTGCAGCACAATGGGCACGCTCTCCGGAGGAGGCAAGGAAATCATCTCTGTTGGTCGCGATTGCCTGATCGGTGCCAACGCAGGCATTGGTTTCCCGCTCGCTGATGGCTGCACGGTAGAGGCAGGTCTTTACGTCACAGCTGGTACGAAGGTTCGATTGCTGGATGCCTCCGGTGCAGAAATAAAACAGGTTAAAGCCAGAGAGCTCAGCACACTGCAGCACCACTTGTTTCGCCGCAATTCCATCACAGGCGCTGTTGAATGCGTTCCACTCAAGACCAGCGTTACGCTGAATGAAGCACTGCACAGCCACAACTAGTCCTCGCCCATGAACCGTACACTGGAATTAACGAAAGAACTTGTCGCCCGAAAGTCTGTTACCCCTGACGATGCTGGCTGCCAGGAATTGTTGGGCAGTCGATTGGAGTCGATGGGCTTTAAGGTCGAGGCAATGCCTTTTGGTGACGTGAACAATCTGTGGGCTGTGCTCGGCGATGCCGGCCCTCTTTTTGTGTTTGCCGGTCATACCGATGTCGTTCCCCCGGGGCCGGAACAACACTGGCAGAGCCCACCCTTCGATGCGGTGGAGCGAGAAGGCTATCTGTTCGGACGCGGTACCGCGGACATGAAGGCCTCTCTGGCCGCCATGATTGAAGCCTGTACACTGTTTCTCGAAACCCGATCACCTAAAGGCCGGATAGGCTTTCTGATAACCAGCGACGAAGAAGGTATCGCGATCAACGGCACGAAAGCGGTCATGGCTGCACTGGCAGAACGCGGCGAACAGATTGATTACTGTGTGGTGGGCGAACCGAGCAGCAGCCAAACCCTCGGTGATGTTATTCGCGTAGGCAGACGAGGTTCGCTTAGCGCTCGCCTCACCGTAAATGGGGTAGAGGGTCATGTTGCTTACTCACATCTGGCCAAGAATCCCATTCACTCAGCCATGCCAGCCCTTGCAGCGCTGTGCAAGGAATCCTGGGATTCCGGAAATCAGGATTTCCCGCCAACCGGCATGCAAATATCCAACATCAATGCGGGCGTCGGAGCCAACAATGTTATCCCCGGCACGTTAACAGCCGACTTCAATTTCAGATTCTCAACTGAGTCCACTGCTGAGGGCCTGAAATCTCGAGTCCACAGTATTCTCGATGCCCATGCACTCGACTACACAATTGACTGGCATCTGTCTGGTGAGCCATTCCTGACTCACGATGGGGAACTCCGACGCGCTGCACTGGATTCGATTCGCGAAGTCATGTCACTGGATGCTGAATGTTCAACCGCTGGCGGAACATCCGACGGTCGCTTTATCGCGCCAAGTGGTGCTCAGGTCATTGAGCTCGGCCCGTGTAACGCGAGCATTCACAAGGTCAATGAGTGTGTGCGGATTGCCGATCTGGAACCGCTGGCAGCGATTTACTGCAAAATTCTCGAGCGACTCGTCTGATCATCCCGAAAAGACAGGTTACGGCGTTTGCAGATAAACATCGAAGCGACTGCTACTGCCCCGGAATGATATCTCCGGTTTGACTCCAGCGAGAAAACCGGAGCGCTTGCCTCGCTTGACCACCACCCTGCTGCTGGCTACTGACTGTGCTCTGGTCAACATCTCTCGCTCCGCACAGTCCTCACCCAATAACGCTTGCAGCAGGAACATTCCTTTACCGGATTTCGCAGTTTTTCTGTCGGCTGGAAACATCGGATCCAGATAAACCACATCGACGCTGTTTTCACCAAGCGGGGTGGTAAGAAAATCGGCGTGCATCAGGGTCAGCTGTTGAACAGCTCGAACCAGCAATTCATCAGCACTGACCTCAGACGAGGCATTCTGTTCTGGCGTCGTGATCACGTTCGTGTCTTGCGCATTGCATGCGCGTCGCAATGCATCTTCGAGCAACGCATGAACAACTGGCGAGCGCTCCAGCATCTGCACTCTGCATCCCGCGCTGGCCAACAGAAAGGCGTCATTTCCAAGACCAGCCGTCGCATCGAGCACGGTCGGCAATGGGCGCTTTTTAAGTCCAACCGCTTTACCCAGCCCCTGTTTCGCGAGCCCATCTCTGGCTCGCCTCAGCAGCGCTGCCCCGGAAAAATCCACACACAATCCACCGGGCGCATCAGCGGCAGTGCTGATCAACGTCAGCCGCCCAGCTCGCCAGCTCAAGACAAACAGCGGCTTGTGCTGATTGCCATCGGACGGAGAGTGGATGTCACAGCCCAGCTTCTCTGCCAGAGCCGCTTCTGCTCGCGTTGGGAGCTCTGCATTGGTCAGAACAGCAACGTTCTGTATCACGGAGAACCTCTGTTACCAGAAGAACATTAAAAGAACAGCACCCAATACCACTCGATAAGCAACGAATGGCAGGAAGCCAATCTGAGAAATGAAGCGCAGGAAATAGTGAATGCAAGCATAGGCAACCAGAGCTGATACTGCTGTGGCATACGCAAGCAACAACACGTCCGTCGCATCGACATTGCTCCTGGCGAGTTCGATGCTACGCAGCAGACCGCTCGCAGCGATAATCGGTATAGCCAGTAAAAACGAAAACCGGGTAGCACTGTCCCGATCCAGACCACAAAAAAGCGCTGCGGTCATGGTAATCCCGGATCTGGACGTTCCCGGGATCAATGCAAGCGATTGCGCAATGCCGATTAACAGAACACTGCCCCATCGTAGTTCAGAGAGCGTAGCACTACGATCGGCGCGCATAGTATTCCTGCGATCCGCCCACCACAGGAGGAGTCCAAACAGAATCGAGGAACTACCAATTATCAGCGCAGATCGTGCATAGGATTCAATGAGGTCGTCCAGCAGCAAGCCAGCCAGACCTGCAGGAATCGTTGCTACTATCAAAAACCATGCAAGACGCGCAGACTCCTTGTCACTCGATCGGTGGATCAGGCTGCCGAACCAGGCCATCGCGAGCGTCAGCAACTGAGCGCGAAAATACCAAACCACCGCGAGCAGTGAGCCAAGGTGAACGGCCACATCAAAGGTCAGGCCCTGATCTTGCCACCCCAATAACACCGAAGGCAGGATCAGGTGGGCGGAAGAGGAAATTGGCAGGAACTCTGTGAATCCCTGAATAAACGCAAGTACAGTGACTTGAATCGGATTGAGGGCGGCGTCAGGCGGCATCGTTGCTCAGTTGTACTGCATCTGCTCTTTGACGTAATTGGGTAACGCTCTGGCAGGTGGGTGCTCCCCGGATTTACTTAATTCCTGCGTGACGAGTAGTCCAAAGGCGCGCTGAGAAATTGCAAGATCAGGGCGAAAGTTCTGAATATGGATCACAGAACCGAGCTTCTCTTCGACCGTTTTCCGCTCCAGGTCGCCAACAAATCCCCACCCAGCCGGCCCTGCCAGTGCAGATAATGCTTTCGCTGCCTCTTCAATGTTGAGCACTCGCTCTTCGGCTAGCAACTCGACTCCCACTCCAGACAACACTCGATATGCACCAAAATAGAGCTCTTCATCACGCGCCTTCACACACACCAGGTGACTTTCCAGTCCCGATTCAAGTGCCGCCGTGCTGGCCAGCGCGGCAAGAGTACTCACAGGTATGACTGGCAACTGATTGGCAAAACCCAATCCCTGCGCTATAGCCACGCCGATTCGCATTCCTGTAAAGGAGCCTGGGCCACTGACAACACCGATGCCGGCCAAATCTGACAGTTTCAGTTGTTCTTCAATCAGAATTTCATCAATAAGCGGCAACACCTTCTGGGCAGCCTGCTTTTTCTGTTCGGTTTGGCGAAGCACCACCCTTTCTCCGTCGAGGAGCCCGACGGAGCAACATGGGGAGGCGGTATCTATCAGTAATAGTGGCTTCATCACAGCAACTTGGTAATTCGTGTGGGCCGAGATTTAAAACAAAAATCCCCCCTGATTCAACTCAGGAGGGATTTTGTCTCGAAAGAGTGCATCTGCTACCCGCAAGCGGACGGGCGAGTAGCAGATGCTGGCTAAAGCACTATGCGATTTCAGGAATTAGGCCTTTTTGGCGGCTTTCTTCCTGGCCGGCGCTTTCTTAGCCGCTGGCTTCTTCGCTGCTTTCTTTGGGGCTGCCTTTTTCACAGCCTTTTTCTTCGCGACTTTCTTCTTCGCGACCTTCTTGGCAGCTGGTTTCTTCGCAGCCTTCTTCTTGGCTACTTTCTTCTTAGCTACCTTCTTCTTAGCGACTTTCTTGGTTGCTGCCTTTTTGGCCGCCTTTTTCTTGGCTACCTTTTTCTTGGCAACTTTCTTCTTCGCGACCTTCTTCTTCGCGACTTTCTTAACTGCCTTCTTCTTCGCTACCTTTTTCTTCGCGACTTTCTTCTTCGCGACCTTCTTGGCAGCAGCTTTCTTGGCAGCGGCGCGTTTTACAACCTTCTTCTTGGCTGCTTTCTTTTTGGCTGCCTTTTTAACGACTGCCTTCTTAGCGGCCTTTTTCTTGGCTACCTTCTTCTTGGCAACCTTCTTAACCGCCTTCTTCTTGGCTACCTTTTTCTTGGCAGCTGGCTTCTTGGCAGCTTTTTTCTTCGCGACTTTCTTCTTGGCGACCTTCTTGACTGCCTTCTTCTTCGCTACTTTCTTCTTAGCGACCTTCTTGGCGGCCTTCTTCTTCGCTACCTTCTTCTTAGCGACCTTTTTGGCTGCCTTCTTCTTGGCTACCTTCTTGGGCGCTGCTTTCTTGGCCGCCGCACGACGCTTCACGACCTTTTTCTTCGCTGCCTTCTTCTTGGCTGCCTTTTTAACGACGGCCTTCTTGGCGGCTTTCTTTTTGGCTACCTTCTTCTTGGCAACCTTCTTAACTGCCTTTTTCTTGGCTACCTTCTTCTTGGCAGCTGGTTTCTTGGCTGCTTTCTTTTTAGCGACCTTCTTCTTGGCAACCTTCTTCTTGGCTACTTTTTTCTTGGCGACCTTCTTCTTAGCCACCTTCTTCTTGGCGACTTTCTTGGTTGCTGCTTTCTTGGCTACCTTCTTCTTGGCTACCTTCTTAACTGCCTTCTTTTTTGCAACCTTCTTGGGAGCGGCCTTTTTCGCTGCTGCCCGACGCTTTACTGCTTTTTTCTTGGCTGTTTTCTTTTTAGCGACCTTCTTGGTTGCAGCTTTCTTGGCTACCTTCTTCTTGCCAGCTGCTTTTTTCTTTGCTGCAGCCTTGCGCGCTGCTGCTTTGGCTTTGGCAGCCGCTTTCTTGGCCGCTGCTTTTTCTTTCTGAGCTGCTTTCTTGGCAGCAATTCTGGCCTTCAGAGCATCTTTACGAGCCTGTTTGGCCGCCTTGGCTGCATCAGCCTTGGCACGCTTTTTCTTCCACTTGGCTGTAAACGCTGCCACAGCCTTCTGCAAATCTGCTTCAGCTTTCGCTGCTTCAGCAGCTTTTTTGGCTTTCGCTTTGGCAGCAGCTTCTGCTGCTCTTGCCCTGGCTTTAGCCGTTCTGATCTTGGCATTGGTTGCAGCTACTTTCGCTGCAGCTTTGCGTGCCGCATTTTGAGCAGAGGATGCTACCTTCTTACTCGCGGCAGTTTTCAGTTTGGCTGCTTTCTTCTTGGCTGCTGCAGCTTTCTTTCTTGCAGCATTCACAGTTTTGGAAGCGGCCTTCGCTTCTTTCTCCAGTTTCGCCAATGCAGCGTTCGCTTTATCGAGAGCTGGACTGCTCACCTTAGCGGCAGTCGCTTTCTTTTTAGCAGGTGCTTTTTTCTTTGCCTTAACTTTAGCCATACTCGTTTCTCTCCTAGGTAGTGAATCGTGCCCGCTTAAGACCTTTTATTTGTATCCACTGCTCGCCCGGAACATATCACAAAAATTCTTTGGCTGACAGCAATGTAAATACAAACGCAAAAATGCAAACAATTTCCTTTTGCTTACTCGAACAAGACACCCACTTCCCAGCGGTATCAATTTCATATTTCGCTTGTTGATAGCAAAACTTTAAAAAAAGTTGGCTTTTAAGCAAAAGTTTTAATGAATAATAGATCAATAAAAACTGCAATAACTCTGCCAATTTTGTTTCCATTGGGAACAAATTCATCCGAATCACGCCAATAATTTTATCCAGCACCTCTTTTTAACTGTCTGAATTACTTTTTCCAGCCAAAAAAAAGCCCGCGATGCGGGCTTTTACCTGACATTGGAATTCAGCTTATCTCATCAAATCTGCAATCTGATTTTTTATGGATTCTACAGGTGCAACACCGTTCACACTGATTACCTTCACACCGGTACCCTGCTTTTCCTGATCTTTATAGAAATTCACGAGCGGTTTCGTCTGCTCATGATAAACAGCGAGTCGCTTTCGAACCGTTTCTTCCTTGTCATCATCGCGCTGGATCAGATCTTCGCCGGTATCATCGTCTTTACCAGCTACAGCTGGAGGATTGTAATCAACATGATAAACACGCCCGGAATCGAGATGCACACGCCTGCCTGACAGACGTTTTACGATTTCTTCATCATCGACATCAATTTCGAGCACCAAATCGATTTCTACACCAGCATCAACCATTGCCTGTGCTTGCGGAATCGTGCGAGGAAAGCCATCAAACAGGAATCCATTGCTGCAATCGTTTTGCGCAATTCGCTCTTTCACGAGAGCGATGATGATTTCATCGGTTACCAGGCCGCCACTATTCATCACTTCCTCGACCTGCTTACCAAGGTCGGTACCTGCTTTTACCGCGGCTCGCAGCATATCGCCTGTTGAAATTTGGGGAATGCCAGCCTTCTCTGTGATGAATTTCGCTTGTGTCCCTTTTCCGGCACCTGGCGCTCCAAGTAAAATAATCCTCATCGATCGATGTCTCCTAGTCCTTCACTAATAATTCTTACAAACCGTGCTGCTTTGCCTGATCCCACAAGGCATCCAGTTCGGTCAATGTCAGGTCATCTATACGCTGCTGACGAGACTGAACAGCTTGTTCAATCCAGCGAAATCTCGCTTCAAATCGCTGATTGGCATCTCTGAGTGCAATCTCGGGCTCAAGATTAACGTGTCGTGCGAGATTTGTCGCAGCAAAATAGATATCACCTAGCTCATGGTGCAAATGAGCGGCATCACCTTCAGCCAGTGCCTGCTCAAATTCCTCGATTTCTTCTTTAAGTTTGGCCAGCACAGGCGCCACATCTTGCCAGTCGAACCCATGGCTCGCAGCCCTTTTCTGAAGCTTTCTCGCGCGTTCCAAAGCAGGCAGTGCACGCGGTACATCGTCAAGAATGCCTGATTGAGTGGAATTCTCACTCGAGTCTGAACCCAGTAGCTTTCTCTTGTGCTGTTTCTCCTCCCGCTCCTGCTTTTTTATCTCCTCCCAGTTAGTCACGACCTGATCTGGCGACAACTCGGACTGGGTGCCAAAATTTGTCACATCACCCTCCGGAAATACGTGAGGATGGCGACGCACAAGCTTGCGTGTGATTGCGTTGGCGATATCGGAGAAATCGAAATGGCCTTCCTCGCTGGCCAGCTGCGCGTAAAAGACTACCTGAAAGAGCAGATCACCGAGTTCATCCTCGAGATCAACCATGTCGCCTTTTTCTATCGCGTCTACGACCTCGTAAACTTCTTCGATGGTGTAAGGCGCTAACGATGCGATTGTTTGCTTCAGATCCCAGGGACAGCCTGCTTTCCCATCACGCAGCATGGACATCACACACAGGAGTTTTTCGATTGCATTGAGCGCTTCGAAATCAGTCTCGCTGTGTACGTGTCGGTGTGCCGCCATCATTTCCGCTCGAATATCGCCATGGATTCAACGTGAGTCGTGTGCGGAAACATATCCATAACCCCCGCTGATTTCAATTTATAGCCATGCTCTTGCAGCACGGCAGCATCTCTGGCTAATGTGATCGGGTTACAGGAGACATAGGCAATCCGCGCAGCGCCAAGTTGCGCTACTTCCGGAATGATCTCTAGCGCACCTGAGCGTGGAGGATCCAGCAGAATTTTATCGTAGGTTTTTTGCGCCCAAACGTGTTGAGAAAGCGGCTTACTGAGGTCTGCTGCAAAAAATTCGGTATTGGTGAGGCCATTTCGGGCAGCGTTTTCAGAGCCACGCCGTACCATTTCATCACTTCCTTCCACGCCAATAACTGCAGCGGCACGGCGAGCCAAAGGCAAGGTGAAATTCCCTAGTCCGCAAAACAGATCGAGCACAGTGTCACCCTTCTGCACATCCAACAGACTCAGAGCCCGGTCAATAATCTGTCGATTAACCTCGCCATTGACCTGGGTAAAATCCATCGGATGAAAAGCCAGCGAAATGTCATGTTCTGGCAGATAATAATAGAGCCGTTCGGGGGATTCTGAAGCCGCCGGATAAATCCGGTGCACTGTATTGGTACCACCTGGCTGGAGATAACAATGTACTGCGTGCGCGCGACAGAAGTCTTGCAGCGCATTCTGATCTTCTTCGGAGAGCGCCTGCAGGTGGCGAAATACCAGTGCGACCTGAAGAGGTAGTTCCGTATCGTCTGCTTGCTCCTCTTGACTCTCATGTTCTCCCACCGCGACTTCGATTTGTGGGATTGCATGTTTGCCTGACAGCGAATTCAACAGCTCTCGCAGCGGATCAATCAACTGCGCGACTTCGGCGACGAGTACGTGGCAGCTGTGCATATCAGTGATAAAGGAACTGTACTTCTCCCTGAAGCCGACCAGCACTCCGCCTTTTTTCTGCACAACTCTGACTGCGAGCCTGGCCTTGCGTCGGTAGTGTTCTGTCTTGCTCAGAATATTGGGAAGCAGCTCAAATTGTTCGCTACTCAAGCCTGTTGACTGGGCGAGGTGCTCCAACAGCACCGATTGTTTGAAATTCAGCTGCGCAGCTGTATCCAGATGCTGCAGTGAACAGCCACCACATTGGCCCGCATAGCCGCAGGGAGGAGATACTCTCTCGGCGGAGGCCTGCAATACTGACTCGGTCCTCAGCTCATCAAGCTGACTCCTGCTGCGCACATAGATAGCACTGACCGTTTCTCCGGAAAGTGCACCATCGACAAACGCAACCTTGCCTTCGATGCGAGCAACACCCCGACCTTCATGACTGAGGGATTCGATCTCCAGCTCAACAGGTTCTGTTGGCAAGCGTTGCTTTCTGGAACGGCGTCGGGACATAGCGTGCAGGTTTCCGGATATTCAGGATTAGTGGGGCAAGTGGCGAATCAACTCGCCGAATAAACACCAGTTGAGAGATAGCGATCTCCGCGATCACAAATAATCGCAACAATTGTCGCATTTTCGACCTTCGCCGAGAGTTGCAGTGCCGCATACACAGCGCCTCCGGAAGAAACACCGCAGAAGATACCCTCTTCTGTCGCCAGTGCGCGCATCGTGTTCTCTGCATCGCGCTGGTCGATATCCATCACCTGATCAACACGTGAGCGATCGAATATGCTGGGCAGATATTCCTGTGGCCAACGCCGTATGCCCGGAATACGGGAACCATCCTGAGGCTGCAGGCCAATAACCTGAATCGCGGGGTTTTGTTCTTTGAGATAACGGGACACACCCATGATCGTGCCAGTGGTGCCCATGGAACTGACAAAGTGGGTTACGCTGCCGTTGGTGTCGCGCCAGATTTCCGGCCCGGTATGCATGTAGTGCGCATTGGGATTGTCTTGATTGGCAAACTGGTCGAGCACCTTGCCTTTCCCTTCAGACTGCATTTGCTGAGCAAGATCACGAGCCCCTTCCATGCCCTCGGATTCCGAAACCAGTATAAGCTCGGCACCGTAGGCGCGCATTGACCACTTTCGCTCATCACTCAGATTATCTGGCATGATCAGGGTCATCTTGTAGCCTTTAACCGCGGCTACCATAGCTAACGCAATCCCGGTGTTGCCACTGGTTGCTTCGATCAGGTTATCCCCGGGAGCGATATCACCGCGCAGCTCGGCCTGCAGAATCATGTTCAGGGCGGGACGGTCCTTGACCGAACCGGCAGGATTATCGCCTTCCAACTTGCACAAAACAGTATTCGTGGTTGCGCCTGGCAAACGCTGTAATTGCACTAGCGGGGTGTTTCCGATCAGCCTGGCGATTGTAGGATAGTTCATTGCTTGGCGGGTCTTCTGACAATGTGCAGAGAGAGAAAGCGCAGCATTCTACACGGATTGAGAGAGTGGTTAAAGCAAGCGCAGATCGGCTCAACCTGCTCCGCTACGCCGTGAAAACAGTGCCCGGCTTGCCAAGGGCTTGTTGCCAAGATGCCTCGCCAGCGCCATGCGCAGTATTCGTTTGGCAGATTGGGCGGCCGCCGCATCATTGAACTGCAAATCCCGCAATGCCAATACGTGCGCACCGCTGAATACCAGTGCCGAATCCGGTTCGTCGCCGTGCACTGCATCGACAGAGAACCCGACTTCCGGTGCGAAATAATACTCCCGCTGCGCGGTAATCGGCTCGTGCGAGACACAGTCAGATTCGAGATTGATACCGTAGCCGAGATCTGCCAGCAGACTCATCTCAAATCGTCTCAAGACCTGCTCTACCGGCTCCTGTGACTGCATCGCGAGCAAACTGCTTTGATAGATTCGATACAGACTGGCATGTTCTTCGTGGTTGTGCAGCAGCCGAACGAGGAGCTCATTCATATAGAGCCCACTGAACAAATGCAGCCCCTGCAGAGTGATTGGATTGAGCTGGGATTCCACACCAGTCACTGTCTTGATTTCACTCCGCCCACTCAATGAAACCAGCACCGGCGAGAACAGCTGAAGCAGGGACCGGTAACGAGACTTGTTCCCGCGTGCACCCTTTGCGATACCGCGAACAAGGCCGTAATCCAGTGTGAAAAAATCGATTAGCAGACTGCTGTTCTGAAAGGGACGGCGGTGCAGGACATACGCAGGTTGGAGGGCGACTCTGTTATCCATAGCAGTTCAGCCTGCAACTCCTGCTCTTGCTCAGTCCATATAACCCAGACTTTGTAGTGCCCGTTCGTCATCTGCCCAGCCTGCTTTTACTTTGGACCACAGATTCAGCATGACCTTGCAATCGAAGGCCTTTTCCATGTCTTCTCTCGCCGCTTTGCCAATCTGTTTCAGACGCTCACCTTGCTTACCGACCAGAATCTTCTTCTGCCCCGGCTTATCCACGAGGATCAATGCATGGATATGCAACACGCCCCCCTGCTGACCAAATTCTTCAATCTCTACCGTCACCTCATATGGCAGCTCGTCACCAAGCTGTCGCGTGACCTTTTCCCTGATCAATTCAGCTGCAAGAAATCGAGAACTTCTGTCTGTGACTTGATCTTCCGGGTAGAAGAATGGACTGACAGGCAGATAGCCATGAATGAGCTCCTGAAGTGTCTCAAGATTGTGCCCGCCGAGCGCAGACAGGGGAACGATATCAGCAAACGCGTAGCGTTCGGAGAGCTGCTTGATGTGGGGTAGCAACTGCTCTTTGTCTTTGAGCAGGTCTACCTTGTTGATGATCAGAATCACCGGCACTTTGGAGTGCTCCAGCAAGCGCAAGACCAACTCATCGCCATCATTAAATGCCAATCGCTCCACGACGAACAGAATCAGATCGACATCTTTCACCGTCGCTGCCACCGTTTCATTCATGACTTTATTGAGCGCCTTGTGCTGCTGGGCGTGTAATCCTGGCGTATCAACGAAGACACTTTGATGGGTGGCTGTTGTATTGATCCCGAGAATACGATGGCGAGTTGTCTGAGGCTTTCGGGACGTGATGCTGATTTTCTGATGCAGCAAGTGATTCAGCAACGTCGACTTGCCCACGTTGGGACGACCGACGATGGCCACATAACCGCAATGCTGTTGCGCATTCTCTTGTTGAGAATCCGATTCCTTATTCGCCATTTTCTTCTTCCAGCACTTGATAGGCACGTTCCGCGGCATTCTGTTCTGCGATCCGCTTGCTTCTGCCTTTACCTTTGGTTGCCTGCTTTAGCGCTTCACACTGACACTCAACATGAAATGTCTGCTGGTGCGCCTCACCGTTAATAGCCAAAACCTTGTAAACGGGCAGAGGCAAACCCCGTGCCTGTAGCAACTCCTGTAAGCGAGTCTTGGGATCCTTGCTTTGCGCCTGTTGGCGAGGATTGGTCAGCATATCCTCGCTGATGCGCTGTACCACCGCTTTGCAAGCCTCCAGGCCGCCGTCGAGGTAGACCGCCGCAATAATGGCTTCCACCACATCGGCGAGAATCGACTCGCGCTGCTTGCCACCACTTTTGGCCTCACCGGCCCCTAGTTTGAGCAAGGCGCCCAGTTCAAGCTCTTTGCCCAACCCTGCTAATGCCGCCTTGTTCACAAACCGGGCTCTGAGCCTGCTCAATTCACCTTCTGTTGCATCTTTGAAACGGAAATAGAGTATCTCGCCAATGATGAAGTCCAGCAATGCGTCACCCAAAAACTCGAGTCGCTCGTAGTTCTGTTTGCTCGTACTGCGGTGGGTAAGTGCCAGGCTCAAGAGCTCCGGCTGCACAAACTGGTAACCAAGCGACTGCTGAAGTTTATCGAGTGACGCAGTCATCTACTGCAGTTCGGTGGAAAACTTCGCAACCACGTCAAGATTGGCGAACAGCTCAACCCGACGCTCGTAGTCGATGTTGATAATCGGCGCGTTGTTTTCCATGCGTTTGCGGATCGCAGACAAATCGAAGCCTGTGACATTGTTAATGCGCAAACTATTGGCGACGCGATTGCGAATTTCAGTCACGGTCATGTCTGTCGCTTCACCGTTATCGATCAGCTCCTGACAGATGCCAGTGATCAGATTGTGATCGACGTACAGCGGTCCGACCTTCAGCCCAACGGTGAAAAAAACAGTAATCAACAGCAACATGGTTGCGATGCCCAGCTTGGACACACCCAATTGCTTGTTTGGCGCATTCACGGTTAATTGTTTCATAGCTTGATTCTCAGCAATTCTACTCAGGGCAGTTTGCCTCAGGCGACTCAAAATCCGCAGTCTGACCTTGGCTATCCGCGATCTCAATCACACTATTTATTTGATTAACTGGTTTCTCGAGAAACTTGGCAAGTTCAAACCGGGCTCTTTATGCATCCAGACCGCAACCGCCTTGCCAACGATATCTTCCTCGGGCACCGGACCCCACTCCCGGCTGTCACTGCTGTTATCCCGGTTATCACCCATCATGAAATAATGTCCATTGGGAATGACCCAGGTCGTTCTCGCACGGGTTCGCCCCGCCGCATCGATGTGCTGCGTGAGATGTTCCACTCCCCCGATGGTCTCGGAATAAAGAACACCTGGCAAATCACCAATACTGGTGTCCACCAGAATATCCTCGACATATTCCTTGTCGACTGCTTCGCCATTCACATAAAGCGTTTTGTCTTCATAGCGGATGGTGTCACCCGGCAGTCCAATGACTCGCTTGATGTAGTACTTGTTCTCGTGAGGCGGTATGAACACCATCACCTCTCCGCGCTGCGGGTCCGCCACATCTATGATTTTGGTGCCGATTACAGGCAAGCGCACTCCGTAGGCATACTTGTTAACCAGGATGAAATCGCCTACCTGCAAAGTCGGAATCATTGATCCAGTTGGGATCTGGAATGGCTCGATCAAAAATGAGCGCAGCACCAGAACGATCAAGAGTACCGGGAAGAAACTCTTGGCATATTCAATCACTACGGGTTCGCGTGAGAGCTCGTCCAGCTTGGCGGCAACCTGTTCTTCACGCAACGATCTGGCCGGCCCCTGATTGAACTCCTCTATCGCCTGCAAGCGTGGCTTCTTGAGCAGGATAGAATCCAGAACCCAGAGCAAGCCACAAAAACCTACAAGCACAACCAGAACCAGAGAAAAATCAATATTCACAACTAGCTTTCCATTTTCAGTACGGCGAGAAACGCTTCCTGAGGCACCTCTACACTACCTACCTGTTTCATGCGTTTCTTACCCGCTTTCTGTTTCTCGAGTAGTTTCTTCTTGCGCGTGACGTCGCCGCCATAGCACTTGGCAGTCACATTCTTGCGTAACGCCTTCACTGTCGATCGCGCGATAATCTGCCCGCCAATGGCCGCCTGAATCGCTACATCATAAAGCTGCCTCGGGATTAGTTCTTTCATCTTCTCGACCAGCAACCGCCCTTTGCTCTGTGCGTGTTCGCGGTGCACGATCAGCGCCAGAGCGTCTACTCTATCGCCATTGATGAGGATATCCAAACGCACAAGGCTGGCTGGCTCGAAGCGCACAAAGTGATAGTCCAACGAAGCATAGCCACGGCTGACCGACTTTAATCTGTCGAAAAAGTCCAGCACTACTTCGTTCATCGGCAGTTCGTAACTCAATGAGACCTGTCTGCCCATGAACTGCATATCTTTCTGCTCGCCACGTTTCTGCTCGCACAACATGATTACGTTACCCAGATGTTCCTGAGGAACCAGTATGTTGGCCAGCACGATCGGCTCACGCATTTGCTCGATATCGTTCGTTGCAGGCAAGTGCGAAGGACTGTCGACATTGATCACTTCGCCACTGGTCAATTGCACTTCATAGACCACGGTTGGCGCAGTGGTGATCAGGGAGAGATCATATTCTCGCTCAAGGCGTTCCTGAATGATCTCCATGTGTAGCATGCCCAGGAACCCGCAGCGAAAGCCAAATCCCAGAGCATCCGAGTTTTCCGGTTCGTACTGCAGTGACGCATCATTGAGAGTCAGTTTCTCGAGCGCGTCGCGAAAATCTTCGAAATCATCAGACGAAACCGGGAACAATCCTGCGTAGACCTGTGGCTTGATACGGCGGAATCCGGACAGCGCTGCCACGTCTGGTGTCGATGACAAGGTCAGCGTATCGCCGACCGGGGCACCATGAATATCCTTGATGCCGGCGATCACATAGCCCACCTCGCCCGCGGCAAGCTGAGGCAAATTCGTGCGCTTGGGAGTAAATACACCCACATGATCCACGACATGCGCTTTGCCGATAGACTTGGCCACGATTTTGTCGCCTTTTTTCAAGGTTCCCGATACGACGCGCACCAGAGACACAACGCCGAGATAATTGTCGAACCAGGAATCGATGATCAAGGCCTGCAGGTTACCGTCACGCTCTCCGGTTGGCGGTGGAATTTTGGCAACGATCTGCTCAAGTATGTCCTCGACACCGAGCCCCGTCTTTGCGCTTGCCATCACTGCATCGCTGGCGTCCAGACCGATAATTTCTTCGATCTCCTGCCGCACACGATCAGGTTCTGCTTGCGGCAGATCGATCTTGTTCAGGACGGGAATCACTTCGAGGTCTTGCTCAATAGCGGTATAACACGTGGCGACCGACTGCGCTTCCACTCCCTGACCGGCATCAACCACCAGCAAGGCACCTTCGCACGCAGCCAATGACCGAGACACCTCGTAGGTGAAGTCAACGTGGCCGGGCGTGTCGATAAAATTCAACTGATAGCGCTTGCCATCTCTGGCATCGTAGTACAGCGTGACACTGTGCGCCTTGATGGTGATGCCCCGCTCTCGCTCGATGTCGAGACTATCGAGAATCTGCTCGGCCATCTCACGCTCGCTCAACCCTCCGCAGACCTGGATAAAGCGATCCGCAAGCGTGGACTTGCCGTGATCGATGTGGGCAATAATGGAGAAATTTCGAATATGACTTAGATCAGACACTGGATGGCGCGACTCAAATGCTGCGGAGGTTCTCCGCCGGTTGAAAAAGCAAAGCGCGCAATTCTACAGCATTCACCAAAAAGTGTCAGAAAAATCATCGGCTTCGGCGGCCGCGAGCAGGCCGCCAAAGCGGCAGATCAGGGCCGCAACTCCAGTGCGAGAGTCGTGCCCTGTCCTTCCCGGATGATTCTGATAGGCACGAATCCGGCGACCGGGAGTTGCGCCGCGATAGCAGCAAAATCCTCAGTCGAATTGATAGCCTGACGATTCAGCGAAACGATTACATCGCCTTCTTGCAAGCCGGCTTCGCGACCCGGGCCTTCATTGATTTCCGCTATACGAACCCCGCTGATCCCGGCCACCTGCCGTGTCTCATCGCTGAGTTCACTGACGCGAAAACCGAGCGGGTTGCGCCGATCGCGAATGGTTGGCTGTTCTGTCTGCGCAATCTCATTGGTAGGCGAATCACCCAGCACCACAATGAGCTCATGCAGTTCGCCATTGCGATACAGCATGACTTCCGCTTCGGTACCGGGCTTGTATTGACCAACATAGAACGGCAAATCGGTGAAGTACTCAATCGAATGACCGTTGAACTGCAGGATAATATCTTCATTCTCAATGCCACCATTGGCCGCGGGACTACCAGGCTGCACTTCATCTACGAACGCTCCCAGTGGCCGCTCCATACCGAAGATCTCAGCCAGTGCGTAATCCACTTCCCGCATGCGAACGCCCAACAAGCCTCTTTCAACGCGGCCGGTCTCCTGCAGTTGATTGACCACGTTCATCGCAACATTGCTCGGAATGGAGAAGGAAATACCGTTGGACCCGCCCGTGCTACTCAGTATCTGCGAGTTGATACCTATCACTTCACCGTCCAGATTGAACAGCGGTCCGCCCGAATTGCCCTGATTGATAGCTACATCGGTTTGAATAAATGACATGTAGTTATACGAGGACCGACCGGGAATCGAGCGCCCCATCGCGCTGACAATGCCGGCGGCTGCTGAAAATTCCAGCCCGAAAGGTGAACCAATCGCCAGCACCCACTCTCCCACACGAAGAGAATCTGAATCTCCGAACGTGACGAAAGGCAGATCAGCGCCATCGATCTTCAACAGCGCCAGATCGGAAGGCTCGTCCAGACCAACAATCGTGGCGATGTACATGCGGCGATCATTCAGATGCACCTGGATTTCTTCGGCGCCAACAACCACATGATTGTTGGTGATGATGTATCCGTCTGAGGAAATCAGAAACCCCGAACCTACTGCTCCGGTTCTCCGCCGTTCTGGCAACTGATCCAGATCGAAGTCTGGATCCTGCCCCGGATTGAGGCGACGTAACAGGTTTTCCAGCTCTTCGTCATTTACGGGAGCGCCGGTGGTGATTCTTCGCGTCGTGGAGATTTCCACAATAGTCGCTGCGTTGTCTTCCACCAGCTCAGCAAAATTCGGAAGCTCCGCAGCGTGCACACTGCCAGCAATACCAATCATCGCGATTGCTATGAGTCTGAATGTCGCCTTGAAAAGGAAAGTAAACATAAATTCGCTAGACCTCTGCTGATGCGCTGCCTTGAGCCTATGCTGGCAATGCCTGCACAACTGTTGGGACTGAACCCTGCCCTATCTCGATAGATTCGGCAAGTATAACAGGGAGAATTGTCTACACATCAACGGCATAAGAGCGCCTTAACTGAAGTGAAAAGCCTTCAATCGCGGCGGCCAGAAGCACTTTCAGGACTGACCGGGGAAATTAAGAATGATGAATCAGGAGCGAATGAGGAATCGTCGCAAGGGAAGTTGGCGCGTATCGCAGCCAGATATCCGGAGACTGGTGGGGAAGCTGTTCTGCATCAAGCGCGCATAGGGCGCTGGTTTGGGTCCTGACCAGGTCAGAAACAGGGATCAGTCTTGTCGTTGATTAACCAACCTGAACAGCGGCGAATCCTTGATTTGCTCGGTCACGATAGGCTCGGCAACATCAATGGAAATACCTTCCAGGAACAAGCGCAGGCGTGCCTCGGCTGCTGGATCAACAGCGAATTGCTCACTTTCCGCCAGAAGGGTGGGCTGCAACTCCTCTTGAGGCTGCAATTCATCGCGTGACTGGGAATCACCTGCCAGCATCGAGCCAGGCGCTGTGGGATTGGTATCGACCTGCAGGGCAACTACAGCAACTACGGCAACGCAGGCTGCAATGGCAAGTCTGGAAATCGTGCTTTGCCAGCCAGACTGAGGAGCGGCCACTGCTGAAGCGTACTGCTCTTCTGACTCCAACTGCGCATTGATGCGTCCGAGCAAGGAATCGCTCACCGGAACACCCCGGTCGTGCAGTACATCCTGAGCCAAATGAAAGCGCTGCCACTGGCGTAGCAATTCTTCCGCGCTCTCTGAATCAGAATCCAGAGATTTCAGCAGACGACGAAGTTCCAGTTCGTCCGCTTCACCGTCCAGTAACGCAGAAAGTGCTTCATTTCCGGTTTGATGCATGCACAAATCCTCTAATTTAAGCGACAAGCGCTGCTGTGAGCTTAGTCATATGACCGATATAGGCAACACTTGCTTGCAACAGCTTAACCGATCAACCGCGGTCTCGCAGCTGATCGTTAGCAATTAAGACAGGTGCACTTCACAAAAGTTCACCGCCATTGCATTTTTTTTCCAATTTTCTCCGCGATTGTTTCAGCAACGCTTCTGCAGCGCATTGCTCGCTGGCAACCGCTCCAGCAGACAAGCTCTATCTATATGATATCCTTGATTTTTTTATCAATGGCTTCGCGAGCCCTGAAGATTCTCGAGCGCACTGTTCCCACCGGACAGTCCATGACCTCTGTAATGTCCTCGTAGCTCAGGCCGGAGAACTCGCGCAGGGTGAATGCGGTGCGCAAATCGTCAGGCAACTCTTCGATCGCGTCATGGATGGCCTGCTTAAGCATCTCTGTTTGCAGGCTGCCTTCCGGGTTTTCGATATCCCTCAGATTAGTGCCAATTTCGCTCACTTCGGCATCATTGATATCGACATCACTGGCTGGGGGACGCCGATTACGGGAAACCAGATAATTCTTGGCCGTATTAACCGCAATGCGATAAAGCCAGGTGTAGAACGCACTGTCTCCCCTGAACAAGCGTAGCGCGCGATACGCTTTGATAAACGCTTCCTGACAGACGTCTTCAGCTTCCTGGGGATCGTGCACAAAGCGACTGATGAGAGCCGCGACGCGGTGCTGGTATCGCAATACCAACAAATTGAAGGCATTTTTATTGCCTGCAAGCACCCGTTCAACAAGTTGTTGATCGGTAACTTCTGTCATTTGCTCCAACTCCGTTTCGCGCTGCTACCCATCCGATTCGCTAACGCGACCTCGATGGCGTCCAGGCCGATCGAAATGGAACAGATACATAAGTCATGCTGCATAGACCAGCCAGTGCTGCAAAAGTTCTCAAAATCGTAAAGAATACGCTACCTTCGCTGCCAATCAGGGATGCGAATCGTCAGCGAAGATCGGTCTTGCCCGATTGGCATCCTCAATTCGAATGATACCGTGACGACCATTCTCCCGCTCGTTATTTGATGAGATGTTGTGATCTATGCAAACAGAAAACGCCACAAGCAATGATACCGACCTGCTGATCATAGGCAGTGGGGCAGCGGGCCTCACACTCGCCTTACGCAGTGCCGACAAAGCGCGAGTCACGGTGCTCAGCAAGGGAGACTTGCGGGAAGGAGCAACATTCTATGCGCAGGGCGGCATCGCGGCTGTGCTGGATGAAACCGATAGTATCGAGTCACATGTGGAAGACACGCTGACCGCAGGTGTTGGGCTTTGTCATCGGGAAGTGGTCGAACATACCGTTGCGCACAGCGCCGAGGCGGTGCGCTGGCTGGTCGCGCAGGGAGTTCCCTTCACAACACGTGCCGGAACGCAGTCGTCAAAAAGCAGTAGCAGTCCCACTGCCAATGATCTCAGCTCTCTGCATCTGACCCAGGAAGGCGGACACAGTCATCGCCGGATCATTCACGCGACTGATGCAACCGGGAAAGCAGTGTTCGAGGCATTGCAACAGCAAGCGGCGAAGCATCCCAATATTCGACTGCTGGAAAGCTGCACGGCGGTCGATCTGATTACGCAATCGCCTCCCGACAGCACTACCAAGCGTTGCGTGGGCGTGTATGTGCTGAATCAGGAATCGGGTCGAGTAGAAACAATTCGCGCACGCTTCGTGGCATTGGCAACAGGAGGCGCGAGCAAGGCCTATCTCTATACCACCAATCCGGATGGTGCCAGCGGTGACGGGATCGCCATGGCGTGGCGCGCTGGCTGCCGCGTAGCAAACATGGAGTTCAACCAGTTTCATCCGACTTGTCTCTACCACCCGCATGCCAAGTCATTCCTGATCACGGAAGCCTTGAGAGGCGAAGGCGCCACGCTTGAACTCCCTGACGGAACGCGCTTCATGCCGCAGTTTGACAAAAGAGAAGAACTGGCACCCCGGGATGTAGTTGCACGAGCGATCGACCACGAAATGAAGCGTCTGGGATGCGACTGCGTATTCCTGAATATCAGTCACAAGGATCCAACTTTCATCAAAGATCACTTCCCGACTATCTATGAGCGCTGTCTCAGCTTCGGCATCGATATCACTACCGATCGAATTCCCGTTGTGCCTGCCGCACATTACACCTGCGGTGGTGTCATGGTGAATACGCGAGGCGAGACCGATATAGAAAACCTCTACGCAATCGGCGAAACCTGTTTCAGCGGCTTGCATGGCGCGAATCGCATGGCGAGTAACTCCTTGCTCGAATGCTTCGTGATTGCTTTTGGTGCCGCGCAAAGCATCATTGAAAAAATCGACCGCACGCCACTTGTTGAGCAACTCGCCGAATGGGACGAGAGTCAGGTCACCGACTCCGATGATGAAGTCCTTGTCTCACACGACTGGGATGAGATCAGGCGTTTCATGTGGGATTTTGTTGGCATCGTACGCACCACGAAGCGACTGCAGCGAGCAGAAAGCAGGATCCGCCTGCTGCGCGAGGAAATTCGGGATTACTATATTCGCCACAAGGTGAGCAATGACAACCTCGAATTGCGCAACCTCGCTCTGGTAGCTGAACTCATTATCACCTCGGCTCTGCAACGCAAAGAGAGTCGCGGATTACATTTCACGCTGGATTATCCCGAGATGAACGATGAGGCTGTCGATACGATTCTTGCACCGCCTCGCTGAACGTGCGATTGCTCAGGTGGTCAGCGCCATCGTCTGCAGGTAGCAACGCAGTTGCCATAACTGGTGCTTGCTACAGCTGCCTGGCGTTATCAGCACTGTGCGGTAACGAGTAGCCGCGAGTAAACTGTGTAAGCTACGACGGTGACATGAGGCGTGTTGTCGGAGCTTCAATACCAGCAGCCATTCACTGCCGAACAGGACTCTTGGCAGCTCGGTTCGCTGCGCGCTGCCACGGTGCTCCAGCAAACAGAATTCTTTGCCAAATGTGATCATCGTTTCACCCCCACAGACTCTGTAGAGCAAAACGAATGCTAGCAGCAAATACGAGCAGGCAAAAAACGAAATGGAATACAGGTCGAGCGCCAGCACTGCGCTCAATCGCATGGACGCGAAACCGGCAGCAAGAAGGAGCAGACCATAAGCTGCCCGGAGCAGCCACGAACACCGTAATGTAATCTGCAACATGGGTCGCACCGGAGACAAGGCCTTGTCTCAAGCTTAGGCAGAGTTGGCGTTGTGTTCCAGTATTCGGCTGATTATTGGCTTGAGGTGTTCTTGCTCCGGCTGCTCTCGTTGCATGAGCCAGCCAAATAAGTCCTGATCCTCTTGTTCGAGGAGTTCGATATATAACTGTTGATCTTGGGAGCTGAGAGTTTCGAAAACTTCGCGGGCAAATGGCATGAGCAGCAGATCCAGCTCCAGCATTCCACGTCGGCTGTGCCAATAGATTTTTTGCTTGTTGAATTCAGGCATATAATAGGGGATTCGTCAGCAGGCTTGCTTGCAGAGGCGCGCATTATGGCTGAAATTGACTGCTGATGCGACTCTGAATGCGCCCGCAAACTGCCGGCCTAAAGCGTATTTATACATCGGTAGCCAGTTCTGGACTGCCAACACAAACGGAGATTGCATGTTTTTCCTCGAGTTATCCCATTATGAATTCGTTCGCGTTAGTGGTGAGGACCGTCACAAGTTCCTGCAAGGCCAGGTCAGCTGCGATATGGGCAAGCTCACCCCAGACAATAGCCTGCGGGGTGCACTCTGCAACCTCAAAGGGAGGGTAATCGCGGATTTTCGCGCGCTGGAACGCGGCGAAGACATCTGGCTGCAGACCCAAGCCGGCATGGCCGCGAAGATAGTCGCGGTACTGCAAAAGTATGCGGTATTTTCCAAGGTGAAACTCGATGCCGTAAGTGGCGAAATCCGCTGCTACGGACTATTGAGTGAAAGCAGTCCAATTGCACTCCCGGCAGAGCTCTCCGCCCTGCTCCCCGCCCTTCCCTCTTCCTTCCCAGACTCGAAAGGTGAAGTAGTCAGCAATGATAGCCTTGGCATCATACTGCCGGGCGACGAGCTGAGCAGGATAGAAATCTGGGATTTCACTGGGAACCAGCCACTGCATGATGCGCTGCAGCAGTTCGAGCAGCTCTCGACGGATGACTGGTTGGGGACAGAAATGCGCGCTGGCGAAATACATGTGTCGGAGCAAATGTCAGAAGAGTTCACCCCGCAACTGTTGAATTACGATATCTCCGGCGTGATTAATTTCAAGAAAGGCTGCTATACCGGTCAGGAAGTTGTCGCGCGCATGTTCTATCGCGCCCAGGCCAAGAAGCGGCTCTATCTGTTCGCCTCACCAGCGCCCATTCCTGCAAATGTTTCTGCAATCGAGTCGGCAGACACGAGCTTCCCTGTGTTGCAGGTCAGCAATAGTCGCAAGGCAGGCAGCAGTGAATCGTTGCTCTTCGCGGTAGTGGATAGCGAAGTAGCTGAGAATGGTGGTGGGGATGATCGAGAGAATCGCGCGACTTTTAGAATTGCTGGGCAGGACGGCAGTGAGCTGAGGCAAATCCAACTGCCTTATAGCAAGCCCGTTTAGCAGCGCC
>JASBUV010000119.1 GCA_030147705.1 Gammaproteobacteria bacterium | reverse complement strand
CCCCTGTTTTCCAGTCGGACTCAATATGAGTCCCGAATTAACTCTCAACAGGAGAAGTAACATGAAACAAGTCGAACAATTGGGCGTAACGCTTTTGCGCGTTAGCCTTGGCGTGGTTTTTCTGGTGCACAGCGCCTATCTCAAAGTTGTCGTATTCACCGTGCCCGGTACGGTAGGGTTCTTTGAGTCACTTGGTCTACCCGCGATATTGGCCTATGGGACTATTGCTGCAGAAGTTGTCGGTGGTGTGCTACTGATACTTGGTATTGGCGTACGACCGGTCGCCGCCGTGCTCACAGCGGTATCATTAGGTGCCACCTGGGCGCATCTGGGCGCGGGCTGGCTGTTTACCAACGAGGGCGGCGGATATGAGTATCCCTTGTTTCTCGCTGTAGCGACTGCAGCTCAGTTCCTGTTGGGACCGGGTGCCCTGCGTGTGCGGATCCCGCAACTCCAGCATGCACCAGTCTGGGCGCAATAACGATGCGGATGTCTGATCATTACCACGCCCATGTCTATTTCGAGGCGGATCAGATCGAGTTTGCCAGCCAGCTCCACCGTGAGCTGGCTGAGCAGTTCGGATTGGTCATGGGGCGAATCTTCAGTGTCCCGATCGGACCTCATCCCAAGCCGATGTTTCAGGCCATCTTCGAGACTGAACAGTTCGCTGAGGTCGTTATCTGGCTATTGCACAATCGCAAAGGACTTGATGTGTTGGTGCATGGTGTCAGTGGCGACGATCTGCATGATCATACCGAACTGACCCTGTGGCTCGGAAAGTCCCATCCACTCGATCTCTCGGTGCTGAACTGAGCGTTTGCGTCTTCGCAGGTTCAAGTACCAGCTTGATGTGTCACAGACTTTACTCGGGGCGGTATATTCTCTTAAATGAGCTGCGTAATGATGCGCGAGTTGCGCGAAGATCAACGCCAAGCGAGTATTGCAAACACCCTGATGATTATCCGAGAAGCCACCGCAAACGACTTTGATGCCATCTGGCCTATTTTTCATGAGGTCGTTGCGGCCGGTGAGACCTACGGTTACGACCCGCAGACCACTCGGGAATCCGCACGCGAACTCTGGATGGATTACCCACGCAAGACCTTTGTAGCAGAAGAAGAGGGCAAGGTTCTTGGTACTTATTACATCAAGAGCAACTACGCCGGACCGGGTGCACATGTGTGTAATTGCGGGTATATGGTATCGTCTGCAGCGCGCGGTAAAGGTCTGGCGACGAGAATGTGCGAACATTCCCAGGAGCAGGCGCTCGCCATGGGTTACAAGGCCATGCAGTTCAATTTTGTCGCGGCAAGCAATGAGGGCGCTGTGGCACTTTGGACCAAGCTGGGATTCGAGACCGTAGGTCGATTACCCCGCGCCTTTGATCATCCGCATCACGGACTTGTTGACGCACTCGTGATGTACAAGTGGTTGGCGGATAATTAGCTGCACAAAAAATATTGTGCTACGAAGCAATGATCGCGTTCATCAACAGTATCGGCTTTCATGCTTGCACTTAGTCTGCGCACATTCGTGATGTGCGCTTGAACAGTGAGTTGTCCCAACGGGCTCAATAAATTGGCTAGCTTGGATGGGCCGCCACTGACAAGAAATTAGAAGACACTGAACTCAATGATTCCATTCTCAATTCTGGACCTCGCGCCGGTTACACAGGGCAGCCGCCCGGCCACGGCGTTGCGCAATTCCATCGATCTGGTAAAACACGCTGAGCAGTGGGGCTATCGGCGCTACTGGGTGGCCGAGCATCACAACATGTCGGGCATCGCGAGTTCAGCCACCGCAGTATTGATCGGTCAGCTGGCAGCAGTCACCTCGACTATTCGAGTTGGGTCCGGTGGCATTATGTTGCCCAATCACGCGCCGTTGGTTATTGCCGAGCAGTTCGGCACGCTTGCCGAACTCTTTCCCGATCGTATCGATCTCGGCCTCGGACGAGCACCGGGCACGGACCAGCTCACCGCGCATGCGCTGCGCAGAAATCTCACCGGCGATGTGGATGACTTCCCGAACGATGTGGTGGAGTTGCAACACTATCTCGCGGAACCGAAGGAAGGACAGGCGGTAGTGGCCACGCCTGGCGCTGGCACCAAGGTGCCGATCTGGATTCTGGGCTCGAGTCTGTTTGGTGCCCAGCTCGCCGCGGCCCTGGGTCTGCCCTATGCATTCGCTTCGCACTTTGCGCCGCAGCAAATGATGGATGCCATCAAACTGTACCGCGAACGCTTCAAGCCATCGGAGCAACTGGACAAGCCCTATGTCATGCTGGGCTATAACGTGTGCGTCGCGGGCACAGACGAAGAGGCACAGTATCTGCGCTCATCCGGGTTACAGGCGGTGATGGCACTACGCACCGGGCGGCCGATTCAGCTGCCACCGCCGATAGAAAACTACGAAGCTAATCTCAGCGCACACGAGAGGGCGATGATTGCCAACTGGATTCAATGCTCGGCTGTCGGCTCGCCCGGTACAGTGCGCGCAAAACTCGAGCAGTTTATTGAGCAAACCCAGGTCGATGAGCTGATGTGTGTAAGTGCGGTTTACGATCATGACAAACGACTGGAATCCTATCGCTTGACCGCGGAGCTGCTTTCTTGAGGAGCAACCGGATCGCAATTCAGTCTCGTGCTTTTAATTAAGCTCCCGACTCACCTCCCCAATATCAAGCCCACGAATTCAGCCGCGGATTCCGGTGCTGCAATCCCAAGCGTCGATTCACTCCAGGCCACAAACTCAACATTTCTCGCGCGCACAAAAAAGGGCTGCATGGCAGCCCTTTCTATCGAGTTCCGAAGGGAACCGTTGTCGATCACCACATCAGAAAGAACTGCTCACCTTCAGAGAGAGAACAGTTCCCCGAGTCGAGCAGCGATCTTCGATCTCTTCGAGAATACCTGCCGAGATGCGGCCTACGAAGCGCCGTCTTTCGCGACACTGCTCGTTGTTGGTTGCATCGCGCGCATCGAAACGGAAGCTGATGCCGCCATCCGTGATGTACTCTGCGAACAGATTCACGGTTGGCTCACCCAGAGTCGTGATGTAGTCATCGATATCATAGGTGTACTGATTGCCGTCGAAGCGGTTATTCCAGCTACCGCCCCAGTTCAAGCGCCACTGAGGAATGTCGTGACGGAAACTGAGCGTCCAGCGGCCACGGCCCATCTGTGAGAAGCGGCGCTCGATACCGAGGAAGGGATCGATAATCTTCGAATCCACAACACTCAGGTTCGAGGTTACCAGCAGATTCGGCATATTGATCATGCCCATACGCAAACTGGCGTTGAGACGTGCGCCGAGCACAGTACCATCGCCGATGTTGCCGTTGGCAGACTGCAAGTCATTCTCCGATGGCGATACATCAATGCGCTCGATCCGATCGAAATGCTCGTGGTAGAAGATATTGGCGTCGATCACACCCGCGTCATTCGGCAAGCGATACTCGGCGTTGATGTTGTAGTCCCACAACCACTCCTGACGCAGATCCGTGTTACCGGCCAGCGTGTTTGAATCCTCGTCTTCACTATCGGTCGCAGCCACGAAGTCAGAGAAGCTCAGTTGCAATACGCGTTTTTCAATAATGCCGCGCAGTTGCAATGAAGGAGTCAGGTCGTAACGCAAATCGACTTTGGGCTTGATGAAGTCGAAATCACGCTTCTTGTTTACGTCACCCCACTGCTCAATCTCGGAGTATTCATAAAGAACCGTTGTTTCCAGCGACATGCGTGGATTGATTGTCCAGTTATGAATGAGGAACGGCTCATAACGAGTCTCTTCGACCGTTGAGATTGCATTGCTGACTGCGACCGGAACAAGGCCGCCGACATCGGCAGACGGTGTGCCGGTGCTGCTCCGCACGCCGAGGGCCAGTTCGGAGTCGAGCGTTGTGATAGCACGCTCTACACCGGCCTCGATGTTCTGGTTTTCCAGAAAATCGAAAGTATAGGAACCGCGAATAATGTCTTCTTCGGTCGTGCTGGCACTACGCAGATAGAGATTCTTCTCTTCGGTATTGGGCGCTACCAGTTCGAAACGCTCACGGACTGATTCTTCGTTGTCCTGATTGCGCACGAACAAGACCTTGAAGCGGGAGCCATTGCTGAAGAACGTCTCGTAGTCGCCACCGATTTCCCAGTTGTCCTGCTCACCGGGTATATCTTCTCGCTCTATCTTGAGGTCGTTCGGCATTACAGTCAGATCAGTAATGGTACGGAACACATCGGTCGGGTCGTCGTTCTCTGAATACAGCGCGTTAAAGCGAGCGCTGGACTGTTCGCTGATCTGATACGCGAGATTGGTCGAGAGCTCGTAGGAGGTCTGGTCGCGAATACGATCTTCGGTAATAAAGTCATTGGGAGAGAAGTCACCGCGCACACTCTCTTCAATCGACTCCTGATGATCGTAACGCGGTTCAGCAACCGCACTCAGCACGATGTCGAGATTGCCGATGCGATTGGTATAGGACGCATTGGCACCCGGATGCACGTGGCCATCGCGATGCAGGTCGGAGTTGATTTCCCAGGACATGCTGGAGTTATCAAGCTCTTCATAAAGAACAACATTGACCACCTGACCTGAGCCGCGCACGTCCAGTTCACCGGAGGTGCCGCGAATCAATTGAATGTAATTAACCTGATCTGCAGTGATGCGTTCCAGAACACTGCTGGTCTGGTTGTTCTTGCCGGCGGTGCGTTTGCCGTTGATCAGAATCTCGGTGCCGCCAGATCCGCTGCCGAAGCCGCGACCGCCACCACCGCCACCGCCGCCACGAAAGCCGCCTCCACCAGTGGGTGGTCCGCCGCCGGTGGTATTACCAACACCGGGAATGCGATCGATCATGTCACGGGCGCTAACAGGGCCGTACTGCGTGAAGTAATCCGATGGATAAGTAACCGTTGTCTCATCTTCACTCAGATTCTGAGCGTTGACGGCCATCGGCAAAGCTGCGGCAAACGCCAGGGTCGCAGAAAGCGACAGCGCTTTTGCAATATTTCTGGTGAGAGGGCGCAGCGAAGAGGGGTTCTTGTTGTTCATAATGAAACGCTTCTTTGGTTGGATCTGGGCACCGGCGCAGGTCGCTGCATGCGATCCGGTATTTTCTGGTGAGCTCTTACGTGGCTCTGCTTACAGGGTTTCGGCCCAAAAGCCGCGGATTGTACACTGAATCGGCGGGTTAAGAACGCAATCGCGAGATTATGCCCGGATTCGGCGGTCAACGCCTATCCGCTGGCACACAACGTTGCAAACTCGCCACATTTCCTCCACAAATGAAGGGGCAGGTTCAGCCAGTCCGGCGAATCTATGCTGCCGATGCAAATCTCCCAGTACGGAAGATCTGATGCGGATTGGCCAATGCGTGTATCGAATACTGATAGCACTGATAGTAGAGCACTGCCTGTGCCAGGCCTTTGGCATGGACAGAACCCTACACGGTTGCACGAAGTAGGTGGGTCGCTGCGGAGCTTGCCTGAAATGGGATTAACCGGCGATGCGTTCCAGAAACCACAGCACACCAATATTGGTAATCAGCAGCCCTGCCACCGCACTGCCATAGCGGCGTGCCCATTGCGGCCGTGTGAGCAGGAGTAGCAGTGGCGCCACCGCGACCACGATGGCGAGTTGTCCGATCTCAACGCCCAGATTGAAGCCCAGCAGACCGACGAAAAACTGGCTGCCCGAGAGATTGAGATCAGCCAGCACATTCGCGAAACCAAAGCCGTGAATAAAGCCGAAGCCAAAGGCCACTTGCCAGTGCGCTTTTCGAAACAGCGGGTAGA
>JASBUV010000075.1 GCA_030147705.1 Gammaproteobacteria bacterium | reverse complement strand
TGGTAGCGGGGGCAGGATTTGAACCTACGACCTTCGGGTTATGAGCCCGACGAGCTGCCAGACTGCTCCACCCCGCAACTAATCATTCCTAAGCCCTTGATACTAAGAGAATTTCGACCGGGCCATAAATCCGACGCCATCCTCACAAGGGGGACGCATTATAAGGAGGTCACGCCCCGGAGGTCAAGGGCTCATGCGGGTTGTGGGGTAATTGGATTGGAGGACTGGGCAAAAACTGCTCTGAAAACCGACGGTTAAAAAGCGGAATCGCACTACATACAAGATACAGTGCTTTCGTTGCTTAATAAGCACTAGAGGACGACTCTCCCGATTGATGAGTACTCTCATCAGTCGGGGCGGGTCTGAAAATGGTGCCGAAGGCCGGACTTGAACCGGCACGAGCGAGGCTCACGGGTGTGACCTCGATAGGGCTGACCGCTCTGCCAAAGAGCGCTTCTTTCAAATATGGTGCCGAAGGCCGGACTTGAACCGGCACGAGCGATGCTCACTACCCCCTCAAGATAGCGTGTCTACCAATTCCACCACTTCGGCATAATTCTGCATAAACTTTCTGTATTTCCAGCCGTTGAAATCCTGGCTCCGATCGACATACGACCCTTCAAGATAGCGTGTCTACCAATTCCACCACTTCGGCATAATTCATACTAAATTCTAACTTTTCCAATTCCTCACCCTTCGATGAACTCAGCTAGAGCACCTTTCGAGAGTGAAGCTCGCCAAGTCTGGTAAATTGCAGACACTATCCGATGGAGTCCCCTTCAAGATAGCGTGTCTACCAATTCCGCCACTTCGGCATAATTCATGTTTGTTTTAATTACCATCTGGCAGGCTGGGTAGATCGCCTGCTGTGTCTGTTTGCTCATCCAACTGGGGCACATCGGATTGTGCGTTGTTGGCTTCTTGCAGGATGGCTTCGCTTACTACTGGCAAGCCCTCGGCTGACCCGCCGATTGACTGACCGCGTGCGAAGATCGCCAGTGACAGACTGGTAATGAAAAAGACTACCGCTGCGATAGTCGTTGCCCGGACCAGAAAATTACCACTTCCTGAGGATCCGAAAACTGTTTGTGAAGCGCCTGCACCAAAGGATGCACCGGCATCTGCGCCCTTGCCCTGCTGCAGCAGGACCAGGCCAACGATAACGATGGCTGCGATGACGTGAACAACTGTAACCAGGGTTTCCATGATTCTAATTCCGATTAATTTCGTTTTAAGCTGCTATTTGTTGCGCGCTGGCAGCTCTATTCGCTTCCGCAGTATCAAGCGCTCTGGCAAATTGCCAAAAATTCCTTTGCCTCTAATGATGCGCCGCCTATCAGCCCACCATCGATATCATTCTGCCGGAATAACTCATCGGCATTGGCCGCTTTGACGCTGCCTCCGTAGAGCAACTGGATTTGTTCAGCGATGCCCGCATCCTGTCCGGCCAAATGCGCTCGAATAATCCGGTGTACTTCTTGTGCCTGCTCCGGGCTGGCGGTCTTGCCAGTGCCTATTGCCCAAACCGGCTCATAAGCGATCACAGCGCTGGCGAAAGCCTTGATGCCGGCAATCGCTAGCACCGCATCCAGCTGAGCGAGCACAATCTGCTCAGTCGTCCCCGCTTCCCGCTGCGCCAGGGTCTCACCCACGCAGAGTATTGGCGTCAGTCGATGCTGCTGAACGGCGGAGAATTTTCTCGCTATCAGTTCATCGCTCTCGTTAAATAGCTGCCGCCTTTCAGAATGCCCAACCAGCACGTAGCTCAAGCCAAATTCGGCGAGCATGGCTGCTGAAACCTCACCGGTGAACGCACCAGCATCTTCAAAATGGGCATTCTGAGCGCCCAGCTTGATTCGGCTATCGCCGAGCAGCTCGCGGCACTGTGCCAAATGAACGAGGCTTGGACATACGCCCACCACATTCTCAGTCGGGACATCGTCCAGACCCGCCAGAACTCCGGTCAGCAATTGCCTGACCGACTCCAGCGAACCATGCATTTTCCAATTACCTACTATCAGTTTGGGTCGCATGTATGATGTCATCCAGCACTTTTCCGATTGCCCTCGCCACATTCAACTCCGAGAATCGGAGAGCTGGGCCGGGCAAAACGGGCGCCAATACTAACCAAGTTGACAGGGTGATGCAATAACAGCGACACCCCGATAAGCGCCTCAGGAAGAGCTGGCAAGCTGCGCTGTATCGCTCCGCGGTATCCAGCTGGCAGGTCGGCTTTGCCGACCCGGTCTGAATCCAGGAGCTCTCAGGCTTCAATGGCCAATGCTGTCACGCCTTGTCGACCTCAGCGGCCACCGCCTCTGACAGCTCCTGGGCCAGTTGCGCAACCAGCGCCTTGTCTTCGCCCTCTACCATAACCCGGACTACCGGCTCTGTACCCGAAGGCCGGAGCAGCACTCTTCCACTGCGCCCCAGTTTGTTCTCAACGGCAGCGACTGCCGCCTGAACATTGCTGTTGTTCATTACGTCGACATCGCGACTCAGCTTCACGTTGATCATGGTTTGCGGGAATTTCTTCATCTTGCTGCACAACTCGGCAAGTGGCTTCTCGCAATGCACAACCGAAGCCAGCGCTTGCAGCGCCGAGACGATACCGTCTCCTGTCGTAGTGATATCAAGACAAATAATATGACCGGAAGATTCACCGCCCAATCGCCAACCGTGTTTAATCAAATCTGACATAACATGGCGGTCACCGACCTTGGCGCGCACAAACGGCACGTTAAGCGCATCGAGTGCCAACTCCAGGCCGAGATTACTCATTGAGGTGCCGACCACACCACCAAAATCGATGTTCTGGCGACGACGGTCACGGGCGATTACATAGAGAATCTGGTCGCCATCGATAATATTTCCCTTGTCATCAACCATGATGACACGGTCTCCATCGCCATCGAATGCGATTCCCAGATCTGCCTTCTCTTCGAGCACCGCCTCACTCAGGCGCGCAGGAGAAGTCGAACCGCTTTCGAAGTTGATATTGAGCCCATCAGGCTTGACGCCGATTGCCTTGACTGTGGCCCCCAACTCTTCGAACACAGCCGGAGCGATGTGGTAAGTAGACCCATGCGCACAATCGACGACGACTTTCAGACCGGTGAGCTTCAGGGTCGGACCTACAGTCGATTTACAGAATTCGATGTAGCGGCCCGCCGCATCTCCGATGCGGGACGCCTTGCCAAGCTTTTGAGAGGGGACAGTTGACACATTTTGGTCGAGCTGCTCTTCGATAGCCAGTTCGATATCGTCGCCGAGCTTGGTTCCCTGGCCCGAAAAGAACTTGATGCCGTTATCCTGAAAGGCATTGTGTGAGGCGCTGATCACAATCCCGGCCTGCGCGCGCAGGGTACGCGTGAGATACGCAATAGCCGGAGTCGGCATCGGGCCGAGCAAGCTGATATCAACTCCGGCCGCGGTAATTCCTGCTTCAAGCGCAGCCTCGAACATGTATCCGGAGATCCGCGTATCCTTGCCAATCAGAATCTTGTTTCGAGCCCCGCCTTTCTGCGCGAAGACCTTACCCGCGGCCCAGCCGAGTTTGAGCATGAAATCGGGAGTAATTGGCGCCGTACCGACAGTACCGCGAATGCCATCCGTGCCGAAATACTGTTTCTGTGTAGCTGACATAAAACATATTCCTGTGTTGGTCGAGAGCGGCCAGAGTGTCTTACTCAGAGGCGAACGCGCAGTGTACTCTAATTGCATCCATGGTTGCAGCCACGTCATGGGAGCGAATAATTTTTGCACCGCCCTGTAAGGCGAGCGTTGCGGCGGCTACCGAGGCGGCCAGACGCTCATTCACGTCCCGGCCAGTTACTGCACCCAGCATGGATTTACGAGAGATGCCTACCAGCAAGGGCTGGCCATGTACTGCAAACTGCGAAAGCGATTTCAATAATTGAAAGTTGTGCTCGACGGTCTTGCCAAACCCGAAGCCGGGATCGATCAGCAATCGATCATTTGAGATTCCTGCTTCCCTGCAGACTGCCAGCCGCTGCCCGAGGTAGTTGCTGACCTGCTGCACAACATCGGAATACTCGACCTTGTCTTGCATAGTTCCGGGTTGGCCTTGCATGTGCATCAGACACACAGCTGCACCGGAGCGAGCAACTGCTTCCAGAGCCCCCGACCGATTGAGAGCCCGCACATCATTGACGAGCCCTGCACCGGCTTCAATTGCTGCAATCATAAGCTCTGGCGAGCTGCTGTCTACCGAGATGCAGACGTCGATGCGCTGACTGATGGCGGCGACCACCGGGAGTACCCGATCCATTTCCTCTTGCAAACTGACTTCTTCTGCCCCTGGCCGCGTTGATTCACCGCCTATGTCGAGAATTGCGGCACCTTCGGCGCACATTGTTTCCGCAAGGCGCAACGCTTTATCGATATCCACACGAAACGTGCTCGAAGTAGTCGCAGCCAGATTCGAGCCATCGGAGAAGGAGTCAGGAGTGGTATTGAGTATCCCCATACAGATCGGAGCTGACAGATCAATCTGTCGAGCTCCGGCTGTGAGAATAAAACTCATGGTGTTATTACGAAGAGATTGGGTGTAGCTGAGGGTTGACTACCCCAACCGGCCGAGCTTAGTGCTCGCCGGCAGGGCCACCTATCTTGCTTGATGAATCTGCCTTGTCGTCGGCAGCATCTTTGTTCAAATCTTCCTGAACCTTGCTGGCTCCGGAACCGCCGTCATTCGGGCTGCTCCAGTCAGCGGGTGGACGCGGCTTCTTACCGGCCATAATGTCATCAATCTGGTCTGCGTCTATGGTTTCGTATTCCATCAGGGCATCTTTCATCAATTCCAGCTTGTCGCGATTCGACTCAAGAATCTCACTGGCGCGGCTGTAGCATTCGTCGATGATCTTGCGAACTTCGCGATCAATAGCCTTGGCAGTATCACTGGACACCGATTTGGTTTGGCTACCTGCCGAGCGACCCAGAAACACCTCGCCCTCGTCCTCGGAATACTGAAGCGGACCGAGTTCATCGGAGAGCCCCCACTTGGTGACCATATTGCGCGCCATATCTGTTGCACGCTGGATATCATTGGAGGCGCCAGTTGTCACTCCTTCTTTGCCGAGTGTCATTTCCTCGGCGATACGGCCGCCATACAAGCTGCAAATCTGACTCAGAATGGCTTGTTTGCTGAGACTGTAGCGATCCTCTTCGGGCAGAAACATGGTGATACCCAGTGCGCGACCGCGAGGAATAATACTGACCTTGTAAACCGGATCGTGCTCGGGAACCAGACGGCCGACAATGGCATGACCAGATTCGTGATAAGCGGTATTGAGGCGCTCTTTTTCAGACATCACCATGGACTTGCGCTCTGCGCCCATCATGATCTTGTCTTTGGCTTTCTCGAATTCTTCCATGGTCACGAGACGCTTGCTCGCCCGTGCTGCAAACAACGCTGCCTCGTTAACGAGGTTGGCGAGATCAGCACCAGAGAAACCCGGTGTGCCACGAGCAATAACACTCGCCTTCACGCCATCGGCAATCGGCACTTTGCGCATGTGTACTTTGAGAATCTGTTCGCGGCCACGAATATCAGGCAAGCCGACGACTACCTGGCGGTCGAAACGGCCAGGTCGCAGCAATGCTGGATCCAGCACGTCAGGACGGTTAGTCGCTGCCATCACGATGACACCGTCATTGCCTTCGAAACCATCCATTTCCACCAGCAGTTGGTTAAGAGTTTGCTCACGCTCATCGTGACCACCACCAAGGCCGGCACCACGATGACGGCCTACTGCGTCGATCTCATCAATGAAGATAATGCAGGGTGACTGTTTCTTGGCCTGATCAAACATGTCGCGCACACGCGACGCACCGACACCGACAAACATCTCAACAAAATCTGAACCCGAGATAGAGAAGAAAGGAACCTTCGCCTCGCCCGCGATTGCTTTGGCGAGCAAGGTCTTACCGGTACCCGGTTGACCGACCATTAACACGCCGCGTGGAATGCGACCACCGAGGCGCTGGAACTTGTCTGGCTCTCGCAGAAATTCAACCAGCTCCTGCACGTCCTCCTTCGCTTCATCGACGCCGGCCACATCGGCAAACGTGACTTTGATCTGGTCTTCGCCAAGCAATTTGGCTTTGCTCTTGCCGAATGACATCGGGCCGCCTTTGCCACCCGCGCCACCGCCTTGCATCTGGCGCATGAAGAAAAAGAACAGGGCTATGATGATCAGGATCGGGAAACTGGCGACCAGTAACTGAGTCCAGATGCTCTGTTGCTCTGGCTCGCTGGCGATGACTTCAACGTTGTTTTCAAACAGATCTGCCATCAACTGATCGTCACCGATCAATGGCATGATTGTGCGGAATTGCGTGTTATCCGTGCGAATACCCGAGATATTGATACCGGCCAGCTCAACTGCAGTCACACGACCTGCCTGCACTTCCCTGATGAACTGCGAGTAATTGATCGTGTCCTCGCGAGTCTCCTGATTGATGTTGTTGAACACCGTTAACAGGACACCGGCGATTATCATCCAAAGAATCAGATTTTTTGCCATATCATTCAAGGGCTTATCTCCAAATGGAGAGCGCACGTTGCTCGCGCTCTTCCTTAAAATTCAGTTTTCTGGCGACAGCATGGTCGCGGCAGACAGCCAGCTCAGGCGCCAGCTTGATGATGGTTTACTATTAGTAAGAGCTATCAATTCTAAAGCGTAGGTCAGATTTTGCACGAATTTTCCGACTAACGCCCTAATTCCTGCCCTTAAATCCGGCTCCGAGCAGATAAACTTCCCGGGATCTTTGCCGGGAAGCACCAGGCTTACGGGTCTTAACTGCTTGAAAACTCTCCTTTAATTCCTTGTGGTAGTCCTCAAACCCGGCACCCTGAAAGACCTTCACAAGGAAATACGCTCCTTCGTGGAGAGTGGATCTCGCGAGATCCAACGCCAGCTCCGCAAGGTACATTGCGCGTGGCTGATCCATGTCCTTCATACCTGATAAATTGGGGGCCATATCGGAAATTACAAGGTCGGCGCCGTCATCCCCCAATTTCGATAGCAGTTCATCCAATACAGTCTGCTCAGTGAAATCTCCCTCAATGAATTCGACACCCGGCAAGCTGTCCATGGGCAATATGTCGCAAGCGAGCACGCGGCCCTTCTCGCCTACCAACTGCGCCGCGATTTGCGACCAGCCTCCCGGGGCAGCACCCAGATCAACCACGGTCATACCGGGCTTGATGAGGCGATCCTTCTCCTGAATCTCCAGCAACTTGTAGCTGGCTCTGGATCGATAGCCCTCATCCTGACTACGCTTCACGTATTCGTCGTCGAAGTGTTCTTTGAGCCACTGCTTACTGCTCTTGGATCGCGCCATGAAGTCTCCTGCGATTTCCCAATTGTCGTGCTCTGTGCGGACGAACCGAACTGCGTTAGAATTCGCACCCTTTGTTACTGCGCTCGCAATGCAAAGCACGATTTAGCGACGCGCCATTCTAACGCCTCTCGTCAGAGCCAGACAGACCTGGCATTCAGGAGTTTCCTACCATGGCTTTGAATAATGCAGACAAGAAACGCTTTCGCCAGATCGGCCACAGCCTCAACCCAATTATCACGATTGCTGAGAAAGGCCTTAGTGAAAATGTCCGCCTCGAAATCGATCGGGCGCTGAAAGATCACGAGCTGATCAAGGTGAAGCTGGTCTGTAATCGGGATGAGAAAAAAGCGCTCAGTGACACGATCTGCGCAGACTTTGACGCCGAATGCGTGCAGAGCATTGGCCATGTCCTCTTGCTGTACAGACCCGCCAAGAAGCCAGACCCGAAACTGTCCAACATCCTGCGCAACGCGAAAGTCTGACACAAGCGCGGTCCAATTCTGCCGAAATACCGGCTGCACCAGAAAATCAAGCTGTCAGGAGTCTTTGGCTGGAAGGTCAGGCCAGCAATTTAGGCCAGAGATACAGACCAGAGTGACAAATCAGAGGTGCTGGACAGTCTCGATTTCGAATTCGATGTCGCCGGCGGGCGCTTTCACGACCACCTCATCGCCTTCACTCTTGCCCATGACAGCCCGCGCGATTGGCGACGCCACCGAAATCTTGCCAGCCGGTACATCCGCTTCGTCTTCGCCGACAATCTGATAGGTCACAGACTCTTCAGTATCGAGGTTATAAAGCGTGACTGTGGTGCCAAAGATCACTTTGCCAGTCGGTGCTATCTTGGTCACATCGATAACTTCGGAATCGGCGAGCTTGCCCTCGATTTCCTTAATGCGCCCCTCACAGAAGCTTTGCTGTTCCCGCGCGGCATGGTATTCGGCGTTCTCTTTGAGATCACCGTGCTCACGAGCTTCAGCAATCGCGGCAGTAATTTTCGGTCGTGTAACCGATTTCAATTCATTCAACTCTGCGCGCAGTTTCTCAGCCCCTGCGACTGTCATAGGTACTTTATGCATGGTTCTTCTTTCACAAATTGAGAGCACTGGGGCGTGCTCTCTGGATATTTGGCAATACTTACTTAAGCCTCACGAGACTCTTGGCAGGGCACATTGCTCTCGACAAGGCCAGACTGTCCAGGCGAACAACCCGGACAACTCAGACCAAGTGAGCAAGCGACTGCCCAACAGAGAATCGAATGCGCCTCGCAGTCTTCGCCTACAGTTCGGCGTGGAGATCCTGAACTGTGTAGACTGACAGCTTGTTTCCGAAATCCAGCGCATCACAAACAGCGAGCGCCCCTGCGATTGTCGTGGTGCAAAACACGTTGTGACGCAGGGCAGTTCGTCGGATGATCGAGGAATCAGCGATTGCCTGTTTGCCTTCAGTCGTATTGAAGACTATCTGAATCTCGTCATTTTTTAGCATATCAACTATGTGCGGTCTACCTTCAGCAACCTTGTTCACAGCCTTTACCGGGATGCCGGCCTCTTCGATGACCGCCGCGGTACCGCGAGTAGCTACGATGTTATAGCCAAGAGCGGCTGTTCTGCGCGCCACTTCGACAACGTGCTTCTTGTCCGGATCACGCACGCTGATGAAGGCTGTGCCCTGTGTTTCGATCACTTCGCCAGCACCCATCTGCGCCTTCGCGTAGGCTTCAGCAAAGGTCTTGCCTACTCCCATGACCTCACCCGTGGACTTCATTTCCGGCCCAAGAATGGGATCAACACCCGGGAATTTATTGAACGGAAAGACAGCTTCTTTCACTGCATAGTTGGCTGGCACGACCTCTTTGGTAAATCCCTGATCGGCAAGTTTTGTACCGATCATGCAGCGCGCAGCAACTTTCGCCAAGGATCGCCCGATGCACTTGGAGACAAATGGCACGGTACGCGACGCCCGTGGATTAACCTCGATGATATAGACCTCGCCATCCTGATAGGCCAGCTGGGTATTCATCAAGCCCACTACTCCAAGCTCAATCGCGAGCGCAGAAACCTGCTCCCGTATTTTGTCTTGAACGTCAGCAGGCAGATTGTAAGGTGGCAATGAACAGGCACTGTCACCCGAGTGAATACCAGCCTGCTCGATGTGCTGCATGATTGCGCCAACAACGACTTGCTCGCCGTCACACACCAGATCCACATCAACCTCAATGGCAGAACTGAGGAAGTAATCCAGCAATACAGGGCTTTCATTGGAAACCCGCACCGCTTCGTGCATATAACGCTTGAGCTCTTCTTCGTTGTAGACGATTTCCATGGCTCGACCGCCCAGCACATAGGAAGGGCGCACCACCAATGGGTAAGAAATCTTGTTTGCCTCGGTAATCGCCTCATCCACACTGCGCACAGTGCGATTGGGCGGCTGCTTCAGACCCAGCTTTTCAATCAGATGCTGGAAGCGCTCGCGATCCTCAGCCCGGTCAATCGCATCAGGCGATGTGCCGATCACGGGAACGCCGGCAGCCTCCAGACGCTTCACCAGATTGAGCGGTGTCTGCCCGCCAAACTGCACGATTACACCCTTGGGTTTTTCGATTTCGACGATCTCAAGCACGTCCTCGAAAGTCAGCGGCTCAAAATAGAGACGATCGGAGATGTTGTAATCGGTCGACACCGTCTCGGGGTTACAGTTCACCATGATGGTTTCATAACCGTCTTCGCGCATCGCCAGTGCCGCATGCACGCAGCAGTAGTCAAATTCGATACCCTGGCCGATGCGATTGGGACCACCACCGAGAACCATGATCTTGTCGCGATCTGATACGTTGGCCTCACACTCTTCCTCGTAGCTCGAATACATGTAGGCTGTTGTGGAAGCGAACTCGGCGGCGCAGGTATCAACGCGCTTGTAGACCGGACGAATACCCAGAGCATGCCGCGCCTTCTGCACGTCCAGCTCTTTCACATTCAACAGTTGCGCGAGTCGCTGATCAGAAAATCCTTTGCGCTTGAGGCGGAATAAAGTGTCCTTGTCCAGATCAGCCAGACTGGAAGCCGAGACCATCATCTCGGATTTCACTATGTCTTCGATTTGCACGAGGAACCAGGGGTCGATGCCGCTGAGATCGTAAACGGTATTGATCGACCAGTTCTGACGGAAGGCATCAGCGACATACCAGATGCGCTGAGCACCAGGCTCAGTGAGTTCTCGCGTAAGCTTCTGTTTGGCATCGCTCATCGCACTGTCCAGCACAGGATCGAAGCCGCACATGCCGACTTCCAGTCCGCGCAAGGCTTTTTGCAGCGATTCCTGGAATGTCCTGCCGATGGCCATTACCTCACCAACCGATTTCATCTGTGTGGTGATGCGGTCATTCGCCTCTGGGAATTTCTCGAATGTGAAACGCGGAATCTTGGTGACCACGTAGTCAATAGTCGGCTCGAAGGATGCCGGAGTCACGCCACCAGTAATCTCGTTGCGCAGCTCATCGAGTGTGAATCCGATGGCGAGCTTCGCCGCAACGCGTGCGATCGGGAATCCCGTTGCCTTGGATGCCAGCGCCGAAGAGCGCGATACGCGCGGGTTCATTTCGATAATGACCAATCTGCCATTCGCAGGATTCACGGCGAACTGCACATTGGAACCGCCAGTCTCTACGCCAATCTCACGCAGTACAGCAATCGCTGCGTTACGCAGGATCTGGTACTCCTTGTCAGTAAGAGTCTGGGCCGGCGCCACAGTGATCGAGTCACCCGTGTGCATACCCATGGCGTCGAGGTTTTCGATTGCGCAGACGATGATACAGTTGTCTTTTTTATCGCGCACAACCTCCAACTCGTATTCCTTCCAACCAATTAAAGACTCATCAATCAATAATTCGTTGGTCGGAGAGAGCTCTAGTCCGCGCGAGCAAATTTCCTCGAACTCTTCTTTGTTGTAAGCGATACCGCCACCGGAACCACCGAGGGTGAAAGAGGGGCGGATAATGCAGGGAAAGCCAATCTGCTCTAGCGCTTCATGCGCTTCTTGCATGTTATGAGCCAATCCGTGAGCCGGCGTCTCCAGACCAATGGATCGCATCGCCCGATCGAAGAGTTCGCGGTCTTCAGCTTTGTCGATAGCCTCGCAATTGGCGCCAATCAACTCCACATTGTATTTGTCCAGCACGCCGTGCTTGTTCAAGTCGAGCGCGCAGTTCAGCGCAGTCTGACCACCCATGGTAGGCAGGATTGCATCGGGTCGTTCTTTTTCAATAATCTTCTCAACAATCTGCCATTTGACCGGCTCGATGTAAGTCGCATCCGCCATCGCGGGATCGGTCATGATGGTCGCCGGGTTTGAGTTCACCAGGATGACTCGATACCCCTCTTCGCGCAGCGCCTGACAGGCCTGGGCTCCGGAATAGTCGAATTCACACGCCTGGCCAATCACAATTGGGCCGGCACCGAGGATGAGAATACTTTGTAAATCAGTTCTTCTTGGCATAGGTCTATTTAAATTCGTTTACTTCTTTTGAGTGTCTGGGTTTGTCGCTCTTTTTGCGTTTCAGGCCTTGCGTGCGGCCATCAGCTCGATGAAATGATCGAACAGTGGCGCGACATCGTGCGGCCCGGGGCTGGCTTCGGGATGCCCCTGAAAACCGAACGCAGGTTTGTCTTTGCGCTCAATCCCCTGCAATGTGCCATCGAACAAGGACTTGTGGGTTACCTCGAGATTGTCAGGCAAGGTTTCCGCATCCACAGCGAAGCCGTGGTTCTGACTGGTGATAAACACTGTGCCGCTGCGTAAATCCTGCACTGGATGGTTGGCGCCGTGATGACCCAACTGCATCTTCATGGTTTGGGCACCACAGGCCAGTGCCAGCAATTGGCAGCCCAGGCAGATACCGAACAAGGGCATGTCTTTGTCCAGCAATTCTTTTATGGCGGCGATTGCGTAGTCGCAAGGCTCCGGATCGCCAGGTCCGTTCGAGAGGAACACACCATCAGGATTCATTGCCAGCACTTCTGATGCCGGAGTTTTGGCTGGCACAACAGTCACCTTGCAACCGCGAGCTACCAGCATGCGCAGAATATTGCGCTTCACACCAAAGTCATAGGCAACCACATTGAACTGGCTGTCGCCTCCGGCCTGATAGCCGTCCACCACATCCCAAACGCCGTCGGTCCAGCTATAGCTCTCTTCGGTAGTGACCACTTTGGCGAGATCCATACCTTTCAGGCCAGGGAACTGACGAGCCATTTCCACTGCCGCATCGGGCCCCTGATCAACCAGCGCGTAGCCAGCCATCAGACAGCCATTGAGTGGGCCCTTGTCTCTCAAGAGGCGGGTGAGTCGGCGGGTGTCGATGTCTGCTATGGCAACAACATTTCGAATCCGCAAGAACTCATTCAAGGTCTGTTCTTTGCGCCAATTGCTATCAAGAAGTGGTAGGTCACGAACTACGAGGCCTGTGCCCCAGACCTTGTCCGATTCATTGTCTTCCTCATTGGTACCGGTGTTGCCGATATGAGGATAAGTGAGGGTGATTATCTGCTGGGCGTAGGAAGGGTCGGTCAGAATTTCCTGGTATCCCGTCATCGAAGTATTGAAGACCACTTCCCCAACGGAACTTCCTTCAGCACCAATTGAGGTGCCATGAAATATGCTGCCATCTTCCAATGCCAAAACTGCTGATCCAGTCACTCTTGCTCCCGTTTTTTACTCGCTGTCTAAACTTTAAGTTCTATCGTGCAATGTATAGTGCAATACCTGATGCTGCTCGCGCTGATCCGCAGCAGCACTTTCGCCCTCTATTTCGCGCAGGCAAAAAAAAGCGGAATGAAAAAACTTTTCACTCCGCTTTTTTCTTGAATTTAGTCACATCTGTGGGTTTCAGTATTGCTCATACTGAGGCGGCATTGTACAAAAAAAGCTGCCCACTTGTCTATGTGACTTTCTAATTGAAACGATTTTTCGCTCAGTCTGCCAGTTCCAGCACGTCCAACATCGAGTAAACACCGGGTTCTCGCGCACCCAACCAGCTGGCGGCACGGACTGCGCCGGTTGCAAAAGTCATGCGGCTACTCGCGCGGTGCGTAATCTCGATGCGCTCCCCCATACCAGCGAAAACAACCGTGTGGTCACCGACTATGTCGCCTCCCCGCACAGTCGCAAAGCCGATGGTCTTGCTGTCGCGCTCCTCACCAATACCTTCCCGGCCGTACACAGCCACTTCCGAAAGATTGCGTCCCAACTCATCAGCGATCACTTCGCCCATCTTTAGAGCTGTGCCCGATGGAGAATCCTTCTTCATGCGGTGGTGAGCTTCGATAATTTCAATATCGAAATCGTCTCCCAGCACTTTCGCCGCTGAGCGCAGAAGATTCAGGCTAAGATTGACGCCCACACTGTAATTGGGCGCGAAGACCACCGGGATTTCTGTCACTTCAGCGATGCGCTGCTTCTGGGCCTCACTGAGACCGGTTGTGCCGATTACGATGCCCTTACCGGCCTGGCGACAAATTTCCAGATGCTCCATGGTCGCCTCGGGTGCCGTGAAGTCGATCAGCACATCAAAGTCCTCAGCTGCCGCAGCAAGATCTGCCGTGGTCGTCACGCCCAGACTTACTCCTGTCGCCAGCAAACCAATATCCGCGCCCAGAAAGGGGTCATCGGCCAATACGGTCGCGACACTCACTTTCAGATCATCCTTGCTCTGCAGCACGGCACTGACCAGGGTTCGCCCCATGCGTCCTGCTGCACCGGCAATTGCTATTCGGGTCATTTCCATTTCCATTCAATCTGCGAAATCGCAAGTATACCGGGGCATCGGCGCAAGCTGAACCAAACTCTCCCCTTGATCTGCTGATGACTCTATAGAGGTCAATACCTCTTCTCTTTCGATGCGGCAATCCCGGATCACGTTGCAGGCAGCCCTGCGTCGGGACAAGTGGTGGCTGCGCAGACTTGATGGGATTGCGCTATTTGGGGCACACTTCCAGCCCGGGGTTCACCGCAGGTTAGCTCCCTCACATTACATCCAGCGAGAGCGAGGCTGAGACTTTTCCCATCAGCCTGAAAATTAATGAGCGAAACCCCGGTCATACACGGTAGGAATAAGCAGGAGCGCTACGAATCCCTGGTAAATAACCTTTATCAGGATGTGTTTCGTTATGCCTTGTGGATCACCAAGAACCAGCCATTGGCTGAAGATCTGGTCCAGGAAACTTTTTTGCGCGCATGGCGGTCTCTGGATAGTCTCGAGAATGACAGCGCCGCCAAAGCCTGGTTATTCACCATATTACGCCGGGAGAATGCACGCATTTATGAGCGCTATCGCCCAGAGCTGGTGGACATCGAAGACCAGAGTGTCGCCGAGTCTGATGACCGGGAACC
>JASBUV010000068.1 GCA_030147705.1 Gammaproteobacteria bacterium | reverse complement strand
CAATCCGCCAGTGTCGGGGCATGTCCAACTGCATAAGGTCACATTCAAATATCCCGGCGCTCAGACACCGGTTCTCAATCAGTTCACTGCAGAATTTCCGGCTGAGAAGATCACTGCGCTCTCCGGTCCATCTGGGTGCGGTAAGTCGACTCTGTTGAAACTTGTTCTGGGGCTGGAGTCGCTACAGAGTGGTGAGCTCACTATTGATGGCTGGGACCACTCTCAGCGCTGTCCGCGCCGCTTTCGAGAACAGGTTGCCGCGCTGCTGCATGACGAGAATTTATTGGCAGGTACACTGGCTTTCAATGTCAATCTGGGTGTCGATGGTGCCAATCAGCAGCGACTCGAACAGGCCTGTGCTGACGCTGGAATTGCCGACCTGATAGCCACACTACCCATGGGATATGCCACCAGAGTGGGTGAGTTGGGCAGCCAATTCTCTGCAGGGCAAATTCGTCGCATCCTGATTGCTCGCGCATTTTATCGCGGGCCCAGTTTGATCTTGCTAGATGAAACACTCACGCACCTGGGTCAACAAGCCGCATTGCAAATGCTGGATCGGCTGCGTAGCAAGAAAATCACCAGTATCGTAGTCAGCCATGATCCGGCGGTGCTGGCGGCCGCCGATCACCGCGTCAGCCTCGTACCCACTGGCACCAATCTCATCGAACCAAGCTGAGAGTTTTAAATCAGGAGTAACACACGGTGTCAGACTTGCGAACCAGTACGATGAACTCCAGTCCTGATCACATCAACCGGCAGAGGAGCTATTGTTGTTATCTCAAGGGGGCGATGGGCAGTCTGTGTTTCATTGACGACTACTGTTACGAGTTTTATTTGCAGCGTTTGCAGGCACGCAGTCATTGGTTCGGTGTCAGCCTTCACGCCTGGGCACTTTTGCCTAACGAAGTATTTTTGCTGATAACGCCGTTGTCCAGATCGGCGATAGCCCGGTGGACGGACTCGGTGAATGGCTGCTTCGGCGATTACTTTCAGCAACGCTTCGAGCGCTCCCTGCGAGTGTTTCCCAGTCTGAAAGCGATCTCTGGTATTCACGGCGCGGCGGCTGTTTTGAATTGTCAGAAATTTATTGAGCGGGAAGGCTCGCAACAAGCTGGCTTTGATCATCCAGGCAAACATCACTGGAGCAGCTATTCTTACCACGCCTTCGGAAGCCAATCAGACTTGAATGGATCCGGGCGGGTGCACAAAACCAGTCACCCGGTGATGCACGCGACTTTTGGAAACGACATCGGGAGCAAACAGCGTTACAGACAATTCATCGCCAACGGATTCAGTGAACCTTCCCGGCGTTTTCTCCGCCGTAGTCTAACGCAGGGAAAAGCGCTCGGGAGCTGCGCTGCGGGAAACACGGAATCTGTGGAGGGCGAGCGGGCGATTACGCTATCCCGGCGACCGAATTTCAATACTGAAACCGAACGTTTTGAGGCAGCCCGCAACTCGATTCATCTTCCAGCACGTTAATTAACACGGTCCAAAACCTATTGCCAAAGTGTTCTTGTGAGGATGAGTAAAAATTCTCATTATCGGCTTGGCGACCCACAGCACTTATGGCAACCTGTAGCCTCAATTGATTTATTAACTTTCGCGATTCCGAAACTGAAATCCAACCTGTGTTGATCATTTCGACTATCGGCCGTTAACCTCATTGCAAAGTCACAATTCGCTCTACACGCTAACCGAGCAAGTAACTAACCGAATGCACCATGTCATCTACTGACGAACAACCGCCCATCCCTGTCTACAATCCCTTCTTCGACCCGGTAAGGAACGGGGAGATGCTGTCCTGGCCAGCCCGGACCGGGATTGCAGTGGGTTTGGGAGTAGCCTATTCCTTGCTGCAGGTAGTCAGCCTGCCTGATAAGGGCGCTTATCTAAGCCAGTACTGTTGGGTACTCAGTATCATCATCGCAACCAGTCTGATGGCGTTGTACGTTGCGACTTTCGTGTTTCGTCGTAGTTTGCAGGTGCTGGTGGAGTTTGAAGCGAATTCGAAAATCACCGAACAAGTGATAGAGGGCACCCTCACTAACCGGTCATTTACTATCGCCGCGTTAGGGTTTGCAACCGCGACGACTTTTGTTGCCCATACACTGGGAGTGCCGGCAGAATTGCATGCCTCGCCCCTGTCGCTGGTCATGGTTTATCTTGGCTATTTTATGGGGGGATTTTGCTCCGGGCTCGGTCTGTGGGCGATCATCGGAGTCATTACCATCTATGTGCGTTTTGCTCCCAATTTACAATATACCCTCGATCCGCTTAACTCGGACGGTAGCGGCGGCATCAGGCTGCTCATAGAATCTCTGTGGTTCTTCGCTTTGCTGATCGCAGTCGTGGGCTTGTTAATTGCGGGTTATATGTTCAGCGTCGACTGGACAAATTTGCAGAGTGAACTGGCCCGCGCACTGTTTTTGATCTGGCTTGCCTTGCCGTTCACCTGTGCAATTTCAATCGTATTGATTCCCGGGCTCGCCGTACGGCGCCAGGTTGACCAGTTCAAGATTCGGCGGATGGAGGAACTGAAGCGCGAACGCGCCAGTGTCTATGCTTCATTCAAGGAATTCGATGCGTCCGGCGACGACGAGATCATCCATGTGAAACGCGATCTGAATGAGCGCCTGCGAAAGATTCAGCTTGAGATGGAACAGCTTGAACAGATGCGCAATTCGCCGCTCGAAGGGCGCAAACCTCGTTAACGCCAACAGATCAACCGGGATCTCAAACTGAATCGGTGTCATCAACTGACACCGACCCTCACCTGATCAATCAGTCTTCGTAGACATCAATCGCTGGGCAGGCACAGAAGAGGTTTCTGTCACCATAAACATTGTCGATGCGATTAACGCTCGGCCAGTATTTGCTTTCTGTGCGCTTGCCACCCGGATAGGCCGCCTGTTCCTTGCTGTAGGGGCGATCCCATGATGCATCGAGCATGTCTTCTATCGTGTGGGGCGCCTGACGCAACGGATTGTTCTCGGCATCGATTTCACCAGACTCAACTTGCGCTATTTCCTGACGAATCTGGATCATCGCGTCGATAAAACGATCGAGCTCCAGTTTACTCTCGCTCTCGGTCGGTTCGATCATCAGAGTGCCTGCAACCGGAAACGACATGGTAGGCGCATGGAACCCAAAATCCATCAGCCGCTTCGCGACGTCTTCTTCCGTAATTCCCGACGCCTGCTTGAGAGGGCGCATGTCGATAATACACTCGTGCGCAACGCGGCCGTTGCGACCGGTATACAGTACAGGGAAGTGCGGCGCCAGACGCTTCGCGATGTAGTTGGCATTGAGTATGGCCACTTGCGTAGCTTCGAGTAATCCCTCGGCGCCCATCATGGTGATGTACATCCAGGAGATAGGCAGGATTCCGCAACTACCCCAGGGTGCCGCTGAGACAGCACTGTTCCCCGGATTCGGGCCATCAATCGTAATTACTGAATGATTGGCGAGATAGGGCTGTAAGTGAGACTTGACCCCAATTGGGCCCATGCCGGGGCCGCCGCCACCATGCGGAATACAGAATGTCTTGTGCAGATTTACGTGTGAAACGTCCGCACCAATATCCGCCGGTCGCGCCACTCCCACCTGTGCATTGAGATTTGCGCCGTCCATATAAACCTGACCGCCATGATCGTGAATGATCTGACAGATGGTTTTCACACCCTCCTCGTATACACCATGGGTCGAAGGATAAGTGATCATCAGCGCGGCGAGTGCGTCGCTATGCTGCTCCGCCTTGGCGCGTAAATCTTCGATGTCGATGTTGCCATCGTCGTCACAGGCCACGAGAACCACTTTCATGCCAAGCATTTGCGCGCTGGCAGGATTGGTGCCGTGTGCGGATGTCGGGATCAGACAAACATTGCGCTGGGACTGCCCCTGGCTTTCCAGATAGTTCTGGATAGCAAGCAGCCCCGCGTATTCGCCCTGTGCACCGGAATTGGGTTGCATGCTGACCGCGTCAAAACCGGTAATGACCGCAAGCATGTCTTCCAACTCTCTGATCATCTGTTGATAACCGGGCATCTGCGCGACCGGCGTGAACGGATGTGGCTTGCTGAATTCCGGCCAGCTAACAGGAATCATCTCCGCTGCAGCATTCAGTTTCATGGTGCAAGATCCCAGCGGGATCATTGAGTGAGTCAGCGAGATGTCCTTATTTTCGAGGCGCTTGAGGTAGCGCATCATATCGGTTTCGCTATGAAAGCTGTTGAAGACCGGATGAGTCAGGTAGGCACTGGTTCGTTGCAATTCAGCGCTGATAATCGCCGCCGACTTGCCTTCAATAATTGCGCTATCGACTGACTCGATAGTTGCCGCGTCACAGGCCACGCCGGTCACCACAGACCAGAGGGCAATGACGTCTGCACTGCTGCTGCATTCATCCAGACTAATGCCAATCGTGTCGGCTAACGGACCATTGGCAGTAATTTCTGCACTGCGCAGGTTGATCCCGGCCTGATCAGCGCGAGACAGAATCGCTTCTGCTTCGGCACCGTCGACTTTGATCGTGAGGGTATCGAAGAAATTATTATTCACTATCTCCACGCCGTGCTGCCGCAGGCCAGAGGCAAGAATTCGGGTGAGGCGATGGATACGCTCAGCGATGCGGCGCAGGCCTGTCGGGCCGTGGTACATGCTGTACAGCGCTGCGATGTTGGCGAGCAAGACCTGCGCGGTGCAGATGTTGCTATTGGCCTTCTCGCGGCGAATGTGCTGCTCGCGAGTCTGCAGGGCCATGCGATAGGCTGCTTTGCCGCGTGCATCCACTGATACTCCGATAATGCGTCCCGGCACCGCGCGCTTGAATTCATCCTTGGTGGCGAAATAGGCCGCATGCGGGCCACCATAACCCATGGGCACTCCAAAGCGCTGACTGTTACCCAGGACAACATCCGCACCCATCTCACCGGGTGGCTTTAAGAGCGTAAGGCTCATCAAGTCAGCAGCGACAACTGCAATGGCATTGGCTTCGTGGAGACTGCTGATCATCGCGGTCAAGTCGCGTGCTTCACCACTCATGTCCGGGTATTGGAACAGCGCACCGAAAACCTCTTGTGGATTGAGGTCGGTCAGCGGCCCGATTACCAACTCGAAACCGAAACGTTGGGCGCGGGTTTTCAGCACATCAATCGTTTGCGGGAAACACAGTTCATGCACAAAGAACTTGTTCGCCGAGCGATTCTTGCTGACGCGCTTGGCCAGCGCCATGGCCTCGGCGGCCGCAGTCGCTTCATCGAGCAAAGAAGCGTTGGCGAGATCCATTGCCGTGAGGTCGAGAATCATCTGCTGAAAATTGAGCAGACACTCCAGGCGGCCCTGGGAAATCTCCGGTTGGTAGGGCGTGTAAGCGGTATACCAGCCAGGATTCTCTAACACATTCCGGAGAATGACATTCGGAATTACTGTGTCGTAGTACCCCAATCCAATGAAGGAACGTCGTAGTTCGTTTTGCGCACCCAATGACTTCAGCTTGGCGAGAGCTTGCGCTTCACTCATGGGCTCGCCAAGTTGCAGTGCTGCATCGAGTGCAATGGACGCAGGAACAGTCTCCGCTATCAACGCTTCAAGCGATGCCACGCCAAGCTCAGCCAACATCGCGCTGACCTGCGCATTGTTGGGTCCGATGTGGCGATCGATGAATTCAGCCTGATTTTCCAGTGCCTTGAGAGAAGGAGCGGCATCGTTGTCTGCAGCCTGAAGGCTGCCTACAGTGTTGGAAGACTGTGTCTGCATGGAGATTGCGATTCCCGAATAAAGACGTGCGTAACGAGTTAGTGGTGCCTCACCCGCAGGTAAAGCCAGTTAACGGCAACATGCCTACCCAGGCATGCACCTGTCAATCAGAAGATCCTGTTATTCACAGGGCTTGGATATTATTCGTTTTCGATGTGGTCGCTGTAAGCTTCAGCGTCCATCAAATCAGCGAGTTCTGCTTCGTCGCTGATGGCGATCTTGAAGAACCAGCCATCGTCATATGGCCCGGAGTTTACGGTCTCTGGCGCATCGACCAATGCCTCGTTGACCGCGATCACTTCGCCTGAAACCGGGCTATAGATATCAGAGGCTGCTTTGACAGATTCAACCACGGCCACTTCTTCCCTGGCGTTTACCGTAGTGCCGACCTCGGGCAGTTCAACGAAGACGATATCTCCCAATGCATCCTGCGCGTGATCGGAGATTCCGACAGTTGCATTGCCCTCTTCATCAATCCGAACCCACTCGTGGGAAGAGGCATATTTTAAATCGTCAGGGATATTGCTCACGGGCCTGGACTCCATCAGAGAATGTGTTGTCCGCTCGGGGACAAGTTAAAGACTACTCAAATACTTTTTTGCCAAAGCGGACAAAATTCGGTTTGACGATTCGCACGGGGATCAAAGAGCCGCGCATGTCGACCTGGCAGGATTCACTTTTCACGGGGATTCTAGCTAATGCGATTGAATGCTTCAATGTAGGTGAAAAGCTGCCACTGGTGATAACTCCCTCACCTTTGTCTGTAATCACTTTCTGTCCGTGACGCAGCACGCCGCGCTCTTCCAGTACCAGCCCGGTGAGTTCGGGAAGCATGCCGTCAGCCTGCAATTTGCGGTGTATCTCAACCATTTCCCGACCGACGAACTGACGATCTTGAGGTTCCCAGGCAATAGTCTGGCTCATGTTGGCAGCGATAGGCGAAGTCGCATCATCCATGTCCTGTCCATACAGATTCATGCCAGCTTCGAGGCGCAGGGTATCTCGTGCTCCGAGACCGACAGGCTTGACACCTTCGGCGAGCAACTTGTCCCACAGAGCAGCCGCCTGTTCCTGGGGGAAAATCACCTCAATGCCTTTCTCGCCGGTATAGCCCGTGCGCGCGACAAACCAGTCGCCAAGCTCTACACCACGGAAATTGCCCAGCGCCTGGACCGCAGCAATCTTGTCGGATTCCAGTGTGGCGCAGAATTTCTCAATGGCCTGAGGGCCGTGCACAGCGAGAATGGCGAGTCTGGGACGTTCTTCGATGGCCACCGCGAAGCCGCGGGCCTGCTCTGCCATCCATTTGAGATCTTTCATGCGGGTTGCGCAGTTCACAACCAGGCGATAGCCATTGTCCAGCCGATAAACGATCAGGTCGTCGACCACGCCGCCATCATTATTGAGCATGGCGCTATACAGTGCCCGGCCAGATGCATCGAGCTTGGCAACGTCATTGGCGAGCAGGTAGCGCAGATAGTTGGTGGCATCGTCGCCGCTGACATCGATAACCGTCATGTGCGAGACGTCAAAGACGCCTGCTGCGGTTCTGACCTGCTGATGCTCCTCGATCTGGGACCCGTAGTTGATGGGCATATCCCAACCGGCGAAATCCACCATCTTGGCGCCAGCATCGAGATGCTGTTGATATAAAGCGGTTCGTTCTCCCACAAGCTTTCCCGTGTTTGTCTGGTTTGCCCGATTGGGCTTCCTGAATGCAGGGCATTCTACCGGGATAGCAGTGTTTTGGACAGCAGCGCACCTGCCTTAAGAGTGAAGCAGGGCGCTGCGTGAAGTGAACAGCACAGTGCAACAATCGACCAGGGCGGTACTGCGCGACAGGAACTTAGAGAGCGTAGCGATTAGAAGAGACAAGCGTAGCGATCAGAAGAGCTGGTGACGCAGGGTATCCATTGCTTCTTCACGCGTTGCAGCACTCGGGTGCTGGCGCGCAATGGTGAGCAAGAGAGTGTTGGCATTGCCGCTTTGTAGTTTCGCCAGACTTTTCACCGCTTCGTTGCGCACGCGGTGATTGTCGTCAAACCAGGCGATCTGGTTCAGGTGCTCACTGACCTGTTCTGCGGGGAACCAGGCCAGGGATTCGATGGCCTCACGGCGCAGCCTTTGCGGATAACGTGCGTCGGTCAGGCTGAGCAGGACTTGCAGGCTATCGAGTGAGGAATAACTGCGCAGCGCAGTAATTGCCACGAGGCGTTCGGTGAGCTCAGTATTGTCGCTTGCCGCACTCTCCAGTAAGAGAGTTTCAGTTTCACCGGAATGTTGCTGTGCCAGCGCGTGCAGTATCACTGGTCGATAGGAAGCCCATTGCGAGGTATTCAGCAAGGCATTGAGAAATCCATTGCGCTCGTTGACGGTATGAACGCCGATGGCATTGATCAGGCCACGATTGACCGAGCGCTCCGCGTCGGGATCGAGCAGCCCAGCGAGCAATTGATAGCTTGCGACGCTCTCACCATCACCCAACCAGTACAGTCGCTGCTGCCAGCGTATGGGATCGGTGCTGTCCAGCAGATCGACCTCAAGCAGTTGTCTGTTGCTGAACTTCATCAACATCACCAGTTCCCGGGAACGGAGATGGATCTCCTGCGGACGACGGTTGCCGGCGATGAGGGCATTCACGGAAAGGCCGCGCTGCCAACCAATGCCATGCTCGAATGCGGCCATCGCATTGATGTGCAACTTCTCATCAAGCACAGTAGTGAAACGCCACGCGATGTATGCACTACTGTCTCCAGGCAGTTGTTCAGTTGCCCATTGCCAGCGTGCTTCCAGGGTCAGCGAAGTGTCCGCCTCGTGCACTTCGATTTGAGCAAGCGCTGGCAAAGTCCACACTACACATCCGGCACAGGTAGCGAGCAAGGTGAGTAGCCGGGAAGCGAAAGAGCGCATCATTACTGCGCCTCGGCGCTAGCCAATCGGTCTTCGAGAATATTCAGCATTGCTTCTGTCGCTGCCGGGAAGCGTTCCAGACGGCGCAGCGCTCTGATTACGGAGCGATGCACATTGGAATCACTGCTCGCCGAATAGATCGACATCAATCTGTCGATCGCATCTTCCTGTCCGGTGCGGCCCAGAGCGTTGGCGGCAACTGCCAGGAGTTCCGGGTTCGTCTCATCGGCAATCAACTCTGATATTACATCATAGGCGTAGGCGTTCTCGGCTTCGCCAATGCCGATCATCGCGGCCAGCCGTCGCTGCTGATTTTGGGATTGCAGATAGATATGCTCCAACGCGGCAACACCAATATTGTCTTCCCGGTCTGCGATGCCATCTATGGCAATGGCAGCGAGTTCATCGTCTTCGTTTTCCAGCGCGATATCGGAAAGAAAATTCATGACGCGTGGTGTCTCGAGATTGGCGATCTCCTCAAGCATGACATAGCGCAGTCCCATATCCTGTTGCTGCGAGAAGCCATCGAGCAACACGCTTACCGCTTCGTCGCTACCAATATCGGCCAGCGCGTCAGCAGCCTCTTCGATGAGCGCTGGTTCTGTAGAATTTCTCAACAAACGACCCAGCACCGGGATGGCTTCACTCTCTTCCCAGTTATCCAGATCCCCGACTATTTCAGAGCGAATCGATACCGGAAAGGATTCGTCATCGACGATTTCCAGAAGTCTGGATCGAGCTACCGGCTCATTGCGGTCGAGCAATACGATCACTGCGTTATTGCGCACAATTTCCGATTCATCATTATCCACGAGATCGAGCAAGGAATTGCTGATGCGCTCGCCCGGAATATCTTCCAGCAAGAGAACAATACGACTGCGCAGTTGCGGATCATCACTGGACTCCAGTCGATCGAGTAATATGTCAGAGGCTCTCTCGTTATCACGCAACGCAGCGAGAATGGTCAGCAATTCATCGTCCGCCGTATTTCGGCTGCGGCTGAATCCACGGGAGCGGTAAGCCTCTCGCGCTCGCTCTGCCATTTCTCTGGCATTGCGTTGTGCTTCACGAATCGTTTCTTCAATTTCAAACCGAATTTCATCGCCGTCCTGGGAAATGAAAATATTGTCGGGCAGGTCAGGCACATCTGGCACGGGAGGTCGCGGGGGAACCATGTTTTCCCGCACAATTCGCACCCGCTCCAATTCCCGTTCCGCTCTGTCCAGAGCCGCAGCGACGGTGTCATCGATGTCATCGAAATCAAAATCGAAATCTACATCAGGATCGCCAGTGCTGAAGAAGCGGAGCTGTTGCAGGTACTCAGGATTTCCGCGTTGCGCAAGTCGCGAGCCCAGCACCAGAATCTTGCCACGTGCATCGGCGACCCAGGAGCTCTCCGGCCAGTTGTTCAGGAAATCCTGATAGCAGGCAAAGTGCTCGCGCGATTCGGTATTGAGTTGCTCAATGGCGTAGCAATGCCAGAAAGCCGCATCGTCAGCCCAGGAGCTGTCCGCCCATTGCGTCTGGAACTCCTGAAAATGATCGCGTGCCCGCTCCCATTGCTGTTCCAGAATGAGCTGATAGCCTTCCCGATAGGACGTATTGTCTTCCTGGGAGAAAACCTGCACGGTCGATAATGAAAGGACTCCGATTGAAAGTGCCAGGAGTTTCTTTTTCATGGTCTACACCTCTACTCGTCAATGCGCCTCTGCTCAGATAATCTCTGGCTGATTGCGCATCTCCATTAATCTGATTTTCAACAGAACACTGTTGTCTTCCATGTATTGCTGCAACAGGCTCACGCCTTCTTCCATGTTGCTCTCATCCAGATTTGCGATCTGCAATAACATGAATTCGATGTCTTTCAGCAAGCGTGACTGACCCGAGCTGAACGAGTCGTCCAGATTGTTGGTCATAAAATTCGCCTGCATTGCCATGTCGCGTGCAAAGGTTTGCTGCACAGGCACGACATTGGCGCTGTTCTCATTCGCATTGGCAACCGACATCAGCATCGTTTCCACGCGAGTCAGGTAACTCAAAAGTTCGGGACTTATCTGTGACGATGGTGCGCCTGTGTTGCTCGCAGTAAGCGGCGCTACGTCTTCCACTCCGGAAGGCAGTACCGAGAAGAACACGATGACACTGGCGGCAATCGCCATCCCTGCAGCCAGCCAGGGTGCCGGTCGGAAACCTGCGCGTGAGCGATAGCGTTCCGCATCGATACTGTCGAGCGCGGGTTGGATGTTAGTCCACAGCTTGTCGAGTGCTGCGCGTTCAGGAATGTCATCGAAATTACCGCTGGCGATGCCATGGCTCTCCAATACGCCCTTGTCTTCATGCAGTGACGAAAAGAGCGATTGGCAGGCTTCACATTCCTGCAGGTGTTGCTGCAGCGTGGCTTCCTGTTCCTGAGGCAGTGAGCCGTAAAGCGCATCTGCCATCAGGAGCTGCGACGATTCACAATTCAACATGTCTCTATACCTTCATTCATACTGCCGTTCAGATCCTTGTTCAGATAACTGTCCTGCAAGCGCTCTCGCATTTTGCGGATAGCCCGGAACAAGATGTTCTTGACTGTGCCTTCAGAGCGATCAACGACCAGCGCGATCTCCCGTAACTTGAAATTCTGCATATGCCGTAGTGTGAAGACGGTCTGCTCAAAAGGGCTGAGGCAACCGAGTGCGTCGTCGATTTCCTGCTTCAGCTGGTTGGACTCAACATCGGCTTCGCCGCTGGAGCCTGGGGTTTCGTCTTCAATGTCGACTTCGACGCCGTCGTCGGTCGCCAGTTGCAAATAGCGTTTGCGGGCGCGGTGCGCATCGATCGCAGTGAGGTAGGTAATGCGATGCAGCCAGGTAGAGAGCAGGCAATCGCCACGAAAATCCGTGAGTGCACGGTACGCCTTGATCAGCGAATCCTGGACGATATCTTCCGCCGCTGCCGGTTCGCCAATCACACTGCGGGCAACGGTAAACATGCGCTGCTTGTGGGTATCGACTATTTGCTGGAAGGCGTTCCTGTCGCCGCGGGCTGCGCGTCGTGCCAATTCCCGATCGGACTTGATCGTGGCTTCTTCGCCGCCGGCTAGCGTTGCAATCGAATGTATTGTGGCTTTGTCCATGCTGCTCAATTCTGCCCTTTAGAGATCAGACGAGGCTGGGAAAGAAAGGTTTGCACGTCTTTTGGATGACTGCAAAAAAAAGACTGATTACTTTGTAACGCCCGGAACAGGCGAAAGCCCCGAAAATCGGGGCTTGCCGCCAGTTCGGCCGGATTTGGGAGCGTAATGAGCCAGCTGCTGGCCCGTATGGCTGATCGTACAGCGGAGCAATGCGAGTCCGCCGGGTCTTCCTCAGGGCTGCCAGGCGTAGGAGAACTTGGCGAAGAAGGCGCGACTGGTCTGCTCGATAGACTCGAATGCGTCATCCTGAAAGCCGGCGTCCGAATAGCCAACGAAGAAGCGCGTTGCGGCATTCACCTTGTAGCTGTATAGCAGCTGGGTGGTCAGTTCACGGTTGCGACTCTGCACCGGACGCACATATAAATCGGGGTTGCGATCGTTGTCGATGTACTGTGCGGTGAAACGGAGAAAGCTCCGCGCGTTGAACTGATAGGTAAATTCCGCGTCAGTGAGTTTGGCAGTGAACAGTCTGCCACCATCCACATCGAAGTTCTGATGCTGGAACTCGACATCGATCTCGATATGACGACCAAGCTGCCAGCCAATCTCGGGGCCTACGCGCACTGAGCGCCCAAGCCGCGTATTCGCGAAATCGACCACATCTTCAACGCGCACCATCATGCCAAGCTCAAGACCCGGCGAGGGCGAGAAGTTCAAACTCAGTTGATTGAACTGCTCATCGAAGTATTGGCCATTCCAGTAGGTTTTGCTGCCACCGAACAGGCCATCAATACGTGACTGCATCGGGCCATTCATGTTCAGAAAGACTTCAAATTCTTCTTCCAGCTCGAATCCACTCTGATCGTGTGTGATGTCGTAATCGAGCGCGACCCGGATGCGTGAGAAGAAATTTTCACCATCGTTGCGCCAGCTGTGTCCGACCCGGGTTACGAAGTAGTCGTAATCCACGCGCGAGATAAACCCCAGGTCCGCTCGGAAATCAGCGCCAACATCGGTATAGGCTATCCACACGTCCCAGCGCCGGTCATTGTGGCGATAGTCGAGATAGTGATAACTGTCGCTGAGGTGGGCTGCCTGACTGAAGCGGTTTTGGATCTCGTTCGGATAATCGCTGCTGGAGCGCATGGTTTGAATGGTGAAGACATCGGATGCGGTAGGGCGCAGCACTGCATCGAGGCTGGTCACCGTATTGCTGTAACCGTCGCCGCGGCGATCCGTGACGAGAGCGCCGATACTGGAGTTCTCGAACACGTCATAGCGATAACGCGCAATACTCACATCGCTTTCCAGATCGGGCAGGGCAGCCAGTCTGGAGCTGAGATTGCCAGGCATCAGAAAGCTGGTGGTCTCATCGCGCGCGGAGAGCAAGCCAAAGGAATGGTCGCCACTCTTGCCGGTCAGTTTCGCTCCGTAACTTGGGTCAGCGATGTTCCGGGTGTGCACAATATTCTGTGCACTATTGAAGTAGTCGGCGCCATCCAGGAAAAACGTGCGGCGTTCCGGGAAATAAAGGCTGAAGGTGTTGTTGATATCCAGTTGGGCACTGTCCGCTTCGACCTGTGAAAAATCCGGATTGATGGTCGCATTCAAATAGAGGTCCTGATTAATACCCCAACGTACGTCGATGCCGCCATCAGGGTCTATGTCATCGCTTTGCCAACCCGTGTTCGCATAGGGGTCGCGGGTCTGGATTGAGGTCGCCGTGATAGTGGGTATCACCTCCAGATTGCGGCTTCGCTCCAGATCAGCAAAACCTTCGGCCTTGCTGATCTGACAGAGATAGCAGGACACATCCCGATCACGACCGGCGATGGAAATTCGATGTTCGCGATTGCGCGGATAGTGTCTGATCAGGTCGAGGCCCCATTGCTGATCCGTATCGGAAGTTGTGAAGCGGAGCTGCTTGAATGGGATGGCCATTTCGACCATGTAGCCGTTTTCGGTGATCTGGCCAGCACTGTCCCAGATCGCATTCCAGGATCCGTCTTCCCGGTTGTTGAGGTCGTCCTGAATGGAGTCTGCCTGAATACCGAGTGGGTTCACATAGAACTGGTAGGCGCGCCGCTCATCATTGAAGGTGTCCAGTACCACTTCCACGTAATCGTCATCCCACAAGGAATCGCGATCGCTGTAGTACGCGCGAATCTGGTCCGGGTCCGGATCTTCGGCGATGAAGGCAATATAAAGCACTTCACCGTCTTCCATGAGCAGACCAGTTGCATTCACCGGTGCCGGAATGGAATCGCCCGGTGCAAATTCGATGTTGACGGGGACCCGCGTCGCTGCCGCCCACTCAGCGTCATCGACATTGCCATCAATCACAGGCTCGCTGTTGATGCGAGGGACATCGTAGGTGGAGAGCTGCGCATAGGTCAGCGCAGGCAACAGAGTCAGAACGAGCAGGAAGAAGCGGGCACAACGGGCAAGAGTATTCATGACAAACTACAATTCTCAATGCAGGGGCAACAAGGGCAGTGGATTTCCCGCTTCTATGGCGGCTGGTTTTATTCAGACGTAAGTAGATACCAAAAGGTCATGCACTGGCAACGAAGACGGAGATGAAATGGACAATCAGCCAGATTCACAAGCTTTATCGTTGCGCTGACAAGTCTGGTGAATCGAAAAGGCAGATCAAGGGTGGTGGTGAGACAGGCGGAGAAACGGGCGGGGAGACGGGAGAAGAGACAGGCAGAAAGACATATAGTGACTCGAGTAGAGCGTCGAGGTGGATCAGAGAGCCAGCTAGAGACTGGCTCTCGGTTCCAGAAGTTTCCGGGATTCTTGCCCTAGCAATAGGCACCAGCAGTGCTTATTGCCCGGCCATTTCTGTCGCCGCTTCAAGCACGTTCGCGAAATCCGGGCGGTCGCGATAGCTTTCCTCGGCGAACTTGTAGCGAATCACACCGTCGGTATCGATCAGGAAGATTCCGGGATAGGGCACACCATAGGCCCGTGAATCCGGTGCATAGTCAGTATTGAGAATGCCCAGCCGATTGACGTGGGTGATGGCCTCGTCATTTAGCAGAGTGAATTCCACGCCTCGATCCAGCTCAACTTCCTTGAGGAAATCCACGGGATCGTACGTCATGGCCACAATGCTGACGCCGATTGCTTCAAACTGTTCTGTGAGATCTATCAGCTGCACGAGCTGAGCAGTACAGAAGGGTCACCAGTCGAAGGAGCGACTGAGCATGAACAGCATGCCATTTTCGCCAACAAGGTCAGCGAACTCGCGCAGTTCTCCATCCTGGTCCTGGGCAGAAATCTCTGCGATCTCGGCACCGACAGGAAATTCCGGTGCCCACACGAATTCCTGTGCGGTAAGCAATGGTGTGAAGAGCAATCCCACAACCATCAGCAATCCAGCGAGCAAACCAGATGGTTGGCTGCCAATTTTTCGTTTTTGCATAGCTATGACTCTTTGGGTTCGATTTGAGCAAGTACAGCAGGCCCACATTGCTTGGGCACTTGCCACCTACATTAACCGGAGCACTCCGGGAATTCTTTCAGAGTGCATCAGAAAAACTTGCAGAAAACTTATTCGATATCTGCAAGAAACCGTTCGCCACGAGGCAGGTAGCTGTTATCGCTGTCCAATGAGAAAATCACCGAACTCGAACGTCCGATAATTTCCTCTCGGGGGATAAAGCTGTAGACGCGGCTGTCGGCGGAGTTATCGCGGTTGTCGCCGAGCACGAAATACTGATCATCCGGGACAATAGTTGGCCCATAGGAGCGATTGGAGCGATTGATAAAGCCACGAGACACCTGCGCCTGATGCGGATGGTCAGGCAGTTCTTCGAGGATGATTAATGCATCGTCGTCGCTATCGAGCACTTCATAATTGGCAGCGCGGCCATTAATAACCAGTGCATTGTTCTGCATGTAGATCGTATCGCCTGGCAAACCAACGATGCGCTTGACCAGCCGCTTGCCCGCCCGACTTGAATCAATAATCACGATGTCGCCGCGTTCCGGATCGGCAAGTTCGGCGAGAGAAATCTCGGTGAAAGGGATCTTCACATCATAGGCCAGTTTGTTGACCCAGACCTTGTCGCCATCCAGAAGCGTGGGCTGCATGGAGGCACCGGAGATCGAGCTCAGGTCGGCAATGGCACTTTTGAAGAATACAATGCAGCACAGCAGGAAGAAGAACTGTCTGTTGTCCTTCCAAAAGCGAGAGAGGGCTGATGTGATGCGCTTGCCGAGGCTGGTAGGTAGAGAATTCATTACTGGCTAAACACTTCCTGCGAAGCTACTTCCAAGACTTTTAAAGTAGCCCTGACACCCGGCTGTGTCAATTTGCCGAGCCGATTTTTGCGGCGTCGAGGGACGTATTCGCCGCATTACCACGCGGGCCCCGGGACTTTATACGAACGCAAGCAGAGAGATCACGGCCGATCTCCGCACTTGGTGTCTTCGATAATCCTGTCAGGAGCACTGGCAGTAGTCGCCATTGACTGACTTGCAAAGCACCGCAAGCTCACCTAACCTGTATGTCCGTGATAATTATATACTTTACAAACCCACTGGGAATGTATACAGTTAGCACATCGTACAAAAGGTGAACGATATGTGCAATCTAACACAGCCCCAGTTTCAAGACGCAGACAAAGCGAGAGAATACTTAGAGGAATTGCGCTGGCCCGAAGGCCCCGTGTGTCCTCACTGTGATTCAACCGGAGCCTGGCCCATCAAAGGGGCTAGAGTGGGTCTGTATAAGTGCAAAGAGTACGAATGCCGCAAGCAGTTCACTGTGACAGTCGGTACAGTATTCGAGCGATCAAGGGTGCCTCTCAACAAGTGGTTAATGGCAACCTATCTCATGTGTTCTTCAAAGAAGGGCATCTCAGCCCATCAGATCCACCGAACTGTAGGAGTTACCTACAAAACAGCGTGGTTCATGTGCCACCGCATCCGTGAAGCGATGAAAGACGAGTCCTCGTCTCCCTTCGGCTCTGGTGGCGGAATGGTAGAAGTCGATGAAACCTACATGGGCAAGGTCGATGCCAAGCCCCGTAAAGACCTTGCAAGAGGCAAAATCGGCGCTCCCTACTCCAAGCAGAAGCGTAAAGTCCTGTCTCTGGTAGACCGTGACACCAAGCAAGTGCGATCAATTCATGTGGACAAGGTAGACGTTAAAACCTTAATGCCTATCATCCGTGAGAACGTAGCCCGAGACGCCCAGTTAATGACTGACGGTGCCTCAGTGTATCGCTCAATCGGTCCCAAGTTCGCACAGCATCACATCGTTAACCACGCTGCTGGCGAGTATGTACGCAAGGACAATCCCTTGCTGCACACCAACACAGTGGAAAACTACTATTCAGTGTTTAAGCGCGGCATGAAAGGAACCTACCAGCACTGCAAGGAACGCCACCTATCCCGTTACCTCTCGGAATTCGACTTCCGATACAACCACAGGACAGCTAACGGTTATGACGACTCTGAGAGAGCTGATATAGCTCTGAAACAAATCTCAGGGAAGCGTCTGACCTATAATCCGATTGGTCAACAACAAGGCTTACAAGACTGAGAAGTCAGCAAAACACCTTAAAAAGCGATTTGAGAACACCCTTATTTCGTGGTTTGAAGATTAGGGCGTATACTGCAAGAACACTCGTGCCGGATGGGAGGTAGACCAACCTTAATTCCTGAAGGCATAAGTGCAGGGGTGCACATGCAAGCCCCGGGATTCCTTCTCGAAGTGAGCCGCCATCACTCTAAAAGGGCGCGACGTACGACTTACGGCATGTCGATAATAAAACTGCCGGTTAAGAGAAGCCCCAGGCCACCTTGTTATGCGATCACACACCTCGACTAGGCCCCTGTGATGGGCCGCGTAATCCAGTGAATCTCCCATACTCGCGATATGGGCCGCTGGCGTCTTGGCAGGGACGTTAAACTCTGGGATTAACTTCCCGGGCGCTCGGGAGTTATCGAGATAAACGTTATGTTTAAATACGAAAACTCTCGTTTCAGGGTATCGATAGATGTTGCTGCAATAATTCGTGCAATCGTCTTACTGCTAATACTTCTTTAGATATCCTTGGGGGATGGGCCTTCGGGCCCTGAACCCTAAACTACTTATCGTCCTTTTTCTTCTTTTCTTTCTTATCTTTTTTGGGCGGTGTGTTTAGCATTCGACGGAGTACATCGTCTGGGTCAGGTTTTTTCTCTTCTTTGTCTGTGGAGTCTGTCATGAGTGAACTTAGGTCAATGGATGAATTCTTTAGGCACGAGTTATATTCTGAATCAGATCGCGCCTCCGCCATAGTGGGCGCTGCGATAATTGACGACGCCCTGACTGGAGCGCTTCAAATATGCCTGATTCAAGATTCTGGCATCCTTAGAGAACTCTTTAAACCCTCCGGCCCAATCGGGGCTACAGCTAATAAGGCAAAGCTTGCCTATACGATGGGAATAATCAACAAAGACGATCTTCATGACATTTTAATAGTCTGCAAAGTTCGCAACATGTGCGCCCATTGGGCCAATGAAGCTCAGTTTGAGAATAAACACATAAAATCAGAACTCTTTGATCTAAGGTTCTGGCCTAAAGAGTTGGCAAAATATGATGGCAAAGAAGGGTTTGCCAGCATGTTCAAACAATTCCCACCCCGGGACCCAGATATTGACCTACAGTTTAGGTGGGCATTCTTTATATCCGGAATTGCTTCTCATATCAGTTCTTGTAAGTGGCAAATCAAGAAGGGGAAGAAGTTATCTCTTCCCCCCGAGCCATAGATTCGTAGACCTTCGCCACAATTTCCTCCCACGTATAAAACTTGGGATCGAAGTTGTGAAAGGTCGCCACACCAACCCGAATCATCTCAGGAGTGACCTCGATCTGGTTGTCTGGTAGATTGGAATCTTGTCCAACTACTGTTTTTTTATCCTGTAGGTGTGTCAAGTATATAATCCTGATGTCCGTACAGTATCTGGCCACTGTTGCTGGCCATGCCACCACTATGCCGCTGAGCCGATTTCATCCTGCTTGCCAGAACTGGTTTCACGCCCAATTTGGCGAGCCAACTGGCGCACAGTCCCAGGCCTGGCCGGCCATACAGGATGGGCGGCACACCCTCATTTCTGCTCCAACTGGCAGCGGTAAGACCCTCGCTGCGTTCTATGCTGCGATTGATGATCTGGTCAAGAAAGGGCTGGAGAACAAACTGGAAGAGGGCGTGCAGGTTCTCTATGTTTCCCCACTCAAGGCGCTGAGCAACGATATTCGCAAGAATCTGGAGCAGCCGCTGGATGGCATCGCGGAACATCTCCATCTCGCTGGATTGCCGCCTGTGAATATTCGTGTGGCGGTGCGCACGGGTGACACGCCTGCCAACGAGCGCCAGAAAATGGCGAAGAATCCTCCGCACATTCTGGTGACGACACCCGAGTCCCTGTATTTACTCCTGACCAGCGCCAGTGGACGCGCAATGCTTGCCAGTGTCTCGACGCTCATCATCGATGAGATACATGCACTGTTGGGCGACAAGCGCGGCTCTCATCTGGCGCTCTCGGTAGAACGGTTGGCGCGACTGACAGCCGCGCATAGCGGTCAGCATTTGCAGCGCATTGGCCTGTCAGCGACACAGAAACCGATCGATCTGGTTGCCCATTATCTGGTTGGCTCTACGAACACAGTGGCGGGCAAACCTGATTGTGTCATCGTCGATACCGGATTTCGACGCGCCATGGATATCTCCCTGGAAGTTCCCAAGTCGCCATTGTCTGCGCTGATGAGTAATGAAGTCTGGGAAGAATTGTATGAGCGACTCGTCGAACTGATTCAGACCCATGAGACGACACTGGTATTTGTAAATACTCGCCGACTTTCAGAGCGGCTTGCGCTTGCGCTGACCGATCGACTGGGAGAAGGCGCCGTGTCCGCCCACCATGGCAGCATGAGCAAAGATCACCGTCACTCAGCAGAACAAAATCTCAAGCAGGGCAAACTCAAGGTGTTGGTCGCGACCGCCTCGATGGAGTTGGGTATCGATGTGGGTTCAATCGATCTGGTCTTGCAGTTCTCATCACCGAAAAGCATCGCAACCTTTTTGCAGCGAGTGGGTCGCAGTGGGCACTCCGTACGGGGCACGCCCAAAGGGATTCTCTTTCCTTTGACCCGTGATGATCTGGTAGAGGCAACCGCGCTGATCCACAGCATTCACAATGCGCAGCTGGATCGCATTGTGATGCCGGAGAAACCTGCAGACATTCTCGCGCAGCAGATCATTGCCGAAATTTCCTCGCCCGGAAGCGTTGACCCTGAGGTCGGCTGGTCTCTGGACGAGCTGTTCGCACTGGTCACCAGTGCCTATCCCTATCGCGCACTGGAAAGAAACGAATTTGATGAATTGATCGCGATGCTGGCCGAAGGTTATACCTCGCGGCGCGGTAGACGCGGCACCCATTTGCATCTCGACGCAGTTAACGGTCGAGTCCGGGCACGCCGAGGTTCCAATCTGGTCGCGCTGACCAATGGTGGTGCGATACCCGATATGTTCGACTACCAGGTTGTACTCGATCCGGAAGACGTGGTGGTCGGCACACTCAATGAAGACTTTGCTCTGGAAGCATTACCGGGAGACGTGTTTACACTTGGTACACATAGCTGGCAAATGTTACGCGTCGATGGGCTTAAGGTCAGAGTGCGCGATGCACAGGGCATGTCTCCAACGATACCATTCTGGTTCGGTGAAGGGCCGGGTCGCACACAAGAACTCTCGCAAGCCGTTTCAACACTGCGCGAACGGATAGCAGATCTGTTAGTCAATGATTCAGCCAACGCTGCCCTGCAGTGGTGTGTGGATAGCATCGGCTTGCCAAGAGCGGCAGCCAGTCAATTGGTTGAATATTTACAGACCGGCATGCAGGCGCTGGGTGTCATGCCGACGCGTGCCACGATAGTGATGGAGCGCTTCTTCGACGAAGTGGGTGATATGCATGTGGTCATTCATTCACCGTATGGCAGCAGACTCAATCGGGCCTGGGGTCTGGCGCTGCGTAAACGCTTCTGTAAATCGTTCAATTTCGAGCTACAGGCGGCTGCGAACGAAGACAGTATTGTTATCTCTCTCGGCTCGGTACACAGCTTCGAACTGGACGAGGTCTATCGCTACCTGCACAGCAAGACAGTGCGAGAAGTGTTGATTCAGGCGATGCTGGACGCGCCCATGTTTGAGGTGCGCTGGCGCTGGAATGCGACTCGATCCCTGGCGATACAACGCAACCGCAACGGCAAACGTGTGCCGCCCCAGTTTCAGCGCATGGATGCAGAAGATCTCGTCGCACATGTGTTTCCCGACCAGATCGCCTGCGCAGAAAATATTTCCGGCAAGCGCGATGTCCCGGATCATCCTCTGGTCAGGCAGACGGTTAACGATTGTCTGACCGAGGCTATGGATATCGACGAGCTCGAAGCACTGCTGGCACAAATGGAACGCGACGAGCTAACTCTCATTGCCAAGGACTTGCGCGAACCTTCACCCTTTGCGCAGGAAATCATCAATGCGCGGCCTTATGCCTTTCTAGATGATGCACCCTTTGAAGAGCGCCGCACCAATGCAATCCGCCACCGCAGCTGGGCTGACCCGGCTCAGGCCAGCGATTACAGCGTGCTGGATCAAGAAGCAATCGCGCGGGTCAGGGAAGAGGCATGGCCCACGGTGACCAATAGTGAGGAGCTGCATGATGCACTTCTGAGTGCAGCATTCATTACCGTTTCCGAATTTACGACTCACCAGTACGCACAACTCGCTGAGGGCTTGCAAAAAAGCGGGCGTATTTACGAGCTGACAACGCAGCAGGAATCGATTTGGGTTGCTGCTGAAAACCTGTCTATGTTCAAGGCCGTATTGCCAACAGCGCCACTGCCCGATTCTCTGCCGGAAGCGCTCCGCTCAAGAGAATGGGAAGTCGAAGAAGCGACGAGAGAGATTGTGCGTTGCAGGCTGGAATGTCTGGGGCCGGTGACGGCCCAACAATTGGCCGCACCACTAGGCTTTGCCCACAGCCAGATACAAGCCGCCCTGCTCGCACTCGAAGTGGAAGGATTTGTTTTTCAGGGGCAATTCAGCCCAGCTCTGAAAAAGTCTGATCACGACGCCGCTGAGTTAACAGAGTGGTGTGAGCGCAGATTATTGCAACGCATCCATCGCTACACCATCGATAGTCACCGTGCGGCGATCAAGCCCGTCTCACTCGACGCGTTCACCGAGTACCTGTTTCATCGGCAACACATCATGCCTGTCAAAGACGAGACTGCGCAGGATGCTGAACCCGGCCTGGACGGGCAGACCCGTTTGCAATCGGCGCTCGTCACGCTCGATGGCTTCTCAGTCCCGGCTTCGAGTTGGGAAGCCGATCTTATGCCGACGAGAGTGAATGACTACGACCCCAACTGGCTGGATGTGCTTTGCATAAGTGGTCGTACTTTCTGGGGGCGATACAGCTTACCGGCTGTGAACAGAAAAAATCTGCAGCGCGCCAGAACAGCCGGTCCTGTGCGCAGTACTCCGATCATAGTGGCATTGCGCCAAAACATGGATATCTGGCAAGCATTGGCCGCTGAGCAACAACAGGCCGACAGTCAGGTTGAGTACAGCACCAACGCACAGCGTATCGAACAGGATTTGCTGAATCACGGCGCCAGTTTTTTTGATCAGATTCAAACGCGCACCGGATTGCTTCGTACGCAACTGGAAGAAGGTCTTGCCGAACTGGTTAGCCAGGGCAGAGTGAGCAGCGACAGTTTTACCGGACTGCGCGCGCTGCTTACACCGGCGAGCAAGAAGCCAGCGACTCATCGTCGGCGACAACGACAAGCGATGTTTGGTGTCGCCGATGCGGGGCGATGGAGCCTGCTCGATACTTTTGTGAAAACGCACACGTCGAATGAAAGCGTTAGCCGCCACAATCAAAGGCTGCAAAGACAACCGGATTGGGATGTGCTTGACGAGGAACAGTTGCAACGAGTGATCCACGTTTATCTGCAACGCTGGGGCGTGTTATGCCGTTCTTTCGTTGAGCGCGAAGCACTCGCTCCGCCCTGGCGGATTCTGCTGCGCCAGCTTCGCAAACTGGAACTGCAGGGAATGCTCCGTGGAGGCCGATTCATTGCCGGTGTCGGTGGCGAGCAATTTGCCAACTCCGAAACGGTTGATGCGCTCAGACAATTCAAGAAGTCGATTAGTCAGCGCACGGTCGCACCTTTCTATTGTCTGGCAGCATGTGATCCGGCCAATCTACTCAATCTCATACAGCCAACACGCAAGCTTGCGCGCACGAGTGGCAACAGGGTTCTCTATCAAGGCGGAATTCCAGTTGCGATGCTCGAGTCAGGCGAAGTGCACTTTCTCAGAAACCCGGAACTTCAACACCAGAATGCCACTTCGGAAGAACCCACTACAGATAACAACGCCGAGCAGTGGACGCTCCAGCAGCTACTGCTAAAACGCAGTTATCCACCGCGCCTGCGCAGTTATCTTGGTACACGATAAGCGTCTGTAAAACGCACTGCAGCGCGAAAAATTTGTAGGGAAGTTCCAGACACTGACATTTCTTTCGGCAAATCGGAACTGCGTCACACTTCTGTAAAACCCGTCCGTTATACCTCTGTTTTCACCGTCTCGCGACGCGATTTGCGAACTGGTTCAAACTCCATCGAGCATGTTCTGTGGCCCCAATCACACCGCGAATTCTATCCGACTCGTATGCTACTTGCATGGCATGAAGAGAAGCTCGTGCCATCAGAAACGATGTGTATAGGTTCACAGGAGCAGTTAACAATGATCGACAGGAGAAAACACAGAAGAGTGGAAGTAGATTACTGCGTTAATCTGCGCCATCCGCTGTTGGGTGTGCTGACTGCTACCGTCAGAAATCTTTCGGTCTCTGGACTCGCCCTCACCTTGCATGACGACGTGACCTGTTTCGTGATGATGGAATTTGAAATCGAAGTACAGGGAGACGGCTGGGAACTGGAAACGCCGACCTTGCCTGTACAGGTGACTCGCGTGTCTGGACGAGATATTGCGCTGCGGTTTCTGGTCGAGAACTCGGTCAGCTTCGCAGAAGATATCGAGCAGGGGGCTGTCGAAGAAGAGCCAATCGTATCTCAGGGACTACGGCAACAGCTGTGTGCGAGCTGAGCTGTTAACAGAGAATTCCTCAGTACGTTAGTACTAGCATCGTTGCATACCCCGCGCACTATTCTGCGCGCAGGCAGCCCTACTTCAGAGAAAGCTCGGAAAGAGTTCAGAGAAAGCTCAGAAAAAACCGTAACGAGAAATACAGCACGACGCCTGCCATGCTCAAGTAGCCGATTACCCGCAAGGGATTTTCACGAAACGTTTGCCAGAACGTAGGGGCCTGTCCCATCGCTCTGGCGCGCTGATACTCTTCCCGTACCCGCACGGCTCGCGCTGCCTGATATTCGTCAATCAACGCACGTGCTCGTTCAAATTCACTGACGTCCTGGATCCACAGTGCAGGCATGGATATACCCCAATTGCCTGGCGTGGTTTCGAACCAGGCAATGTTGTTCTCATCGAGTAATTGCCGCACTTCCTCGGCCTCGTCCTCGGGAACATTCCGTAATCTGAAGAGTAGTTTCGACATCGTCTGATTCAGCGTGAGCGGGAGACTATAAACCGGTTTTTGCTTAACGGTTAGTACGGAGCCATGCTACCGTTAAGCAGGTGAGTGATACTATACCTGAATCTCGAACGCCAAACCTCGTGGAGTAGATGTTGTGGACCCAATGTTGAAAAGCCTTTCCAAACAGCTGCGTAGTCTTTCCAAGCTCTTTGTCCTGACAGTCAGCGTGTTACTCGCGCTGATTCCTGCCAGCTATGTCGCGGCAGACACTTCGGTCTGGAAGGTAAGCAATGGCAGCAACACCGTTTATCTCGGCGGCACGGTGCATTTATTGCGTGCTTCGGACTACCCGCTACCGACGGAATACGATCAAGCCTATGAAGCGTCTGACACACTGGTATTCGAAACGGATATTGCCGCGATGTCGGATCTTGCGACCCAGGCACGCTTGCTCACAGCAATGAGTTATACCGACGAGAGGACTCTGCAAAGTGTGTTAAGCGAAGAAGCCTACGCAGCATTGCAAGAATACACAGCGAGTGTTGGCCTGCCTCTGGCCATGATGCAGAAATTCAAACCGGGTATGGTGGTAACCACCTTGCAAGTATTCGAGTTCCAGAAACTGGGATTCACGCCAGAAGGGGTTGACGCGCATTTTAATGCCAGAGCTTCCGGAGATGGCAAACCGATAGAAGGGCTGGAGTCACTCGAAGAGCAAATCGAATTCCTGGCATCTATGGGCGAAGGAAAAGAGAGTGAATACATTCTGATGTCTCTGGCAGATTTGGAAAATACCGAAGAAGCGATGCTGGGAATGATTTCTGCCTGGCGTGCTGGTGATGCGGAACAGCTCACGGAGCTGTTTGTCGCCGATATGCAGGAACGCGCACCGGATATCTACGAGCTTTTATTGCGTGGCCGCAATCTGGATTGGTTGCCGCAGATCGATGCGATGTTGCAGGACGCCGATACAGAGTTTGTACTGGTAGGAGCCGCGCATCTTGTTGGTGACGACGGTCTGTTGAAACTATTGGCAGACGCAGGTTATGACGTCGAGCAATTATAGCGTTGCCGTTTCCGGCTAGTCCGTAAGCTGCAATCTCTGTTGCGGGGCAATTTTTCGAAGAGGAATGAAAAACGGGGAGCCGATTAATCAGCTCCCCGTTTTTTGATGCGTGCTTTCTGTCTATTACGCTATCGTGTTCTTTCCTATATCACTCTTTCTAAATAACTACAGCAATACCGCGCTGCAGCTTGCGAGCCTTGGATACCAGTGTGGTATTCCGAAAGACTCTGAAATTGATCAAGAGCTGGTCTTGTGACTCAGAACGATCTGTCGTGGACCGCTTGTCGAAGTCTGACCACTCACACCCGACGGGATTTGTTGAACTTTGCCTCCGGATTTCAGGAAGGCTTCGATATGTTCTTCCAAATCAGCGCGATTACTGACAGCTGCTTCCTTCTTTGCTTTGTTCGCCATGGTTACCTTTTCTCTTACGGTCAAAATTCCGCATTATACACGATCCGGAACTTTCGAGCCATGGCGGGCTGGAGCGAGGGAAGAAAGCAGCGTTTGCAGTGTCACTGCCCGCGCGGAGTAGAGCCTAGTCGTTTGCGAGGCCGCACGAAATATTCTGAATAGTAGTCTTCCGGCAAGTCGCCGACCAGATCATCGAGAGAGGTTTTATAGATGACTTTCATCTTGGCCAGCAGCTCAAGATCAAGATGGCATCCATAGTTGCGGATGGTTTCTATGTCTTCGAGTTGTTTTCGAGAAATGCCCAGTAATCGAGCGCCTTCATTCATTGAGTAGCCAGCATTCAAACGAAGCTGACGCATGTTCTTTTTTACAGTCACCGTTATCGGTGAAAATTTCGTAAATTGAGGATGGTTCATACACTTTTCTCCCTCGGCCCAACTTGAGGGTGGGCCGAGTATCCCGGTTAGCACGTGGTTTATAGGGTCAGTAAATTCGGTATTTACGACTGTAAAAATACCGTAACATAACACCCGCTCTTTTCTTATTGTTTCTTCAAATTGCCGGGTTTACCCGCCAGTTTTGCAAGTTTCAGTGTGTGTAAACTGAAAATTTCAAAAGGGAAAGCTACTTCTCAGACCGCACATTTGCAACAAATGCGCGAAATGCAGACTTTAGCCAACGCTCCGTGCGGCTTTCCCGCTTGAAATCAAAATGCGACTGCGCATTGGAGAGGAAAGGTGCCATATTGGTTCGGAGGTACTGCCAGGCCCCCGCCTTGGAAATTCCGTCCAATGTCTTCTTGTAATCGGCAATCAGTATCTCATCTATAAAATAATAGCCGGTCTTGCTCACTGCCCCGACGGTTCCCAGGCCAGCTTGCGTCACGGAGGCGGCGTGTACTGATAGAATCCCCAGTATTTGCGCTACCGACATTTTTTCCTGATGAGCGATCAAGGTGATCTGATTCCAGAGAGATTCAAATCGCGGCACCAGTTGGGCTGAATTGCTCGCCAGATGTGCAGTACTTGCCCGAAGCTCGTCGGCCATCTGTTTGACTTCCTCGCTCGACAGCGGTGGCGTGTCTATCGCCGTTGCACCCTGACGGCCCATATCGTGGATCGCTTGCAGAATCTGTTCGAGCGATTGCGGATTCGCGTTTTCAGGGATTACCTTGTTCTTTTTCAGCTCGTTCACCAGGCGCTGCAAAAACACCTGACCACCCTTGGCGGCATCGGATGCTATCGCAAAAATCCAGACCGGAGACAGGTGCATGGTCAGAAGGCCCGCGGTCTCCAGACTGGTGCCAAGCAGCTTGCGCTGGACGAAGCGCTCCTTCAGTTCCATCGTCGTTTCATTATTGTCCATGCCAGCGACGTTTCTGATCAGGAACGCCTGAAACATGCCCAGCGTGAAGCGATAGCTGGAAGTAGATTTCAGGGCGGTGGGCAAGAGAGTTTCACTTAGCAAGTAAGTGCCTCCACCCACCAGTGCGCTCAATGCGCGAGCACTGCGCTCAGGAAGTGACAGAGTGAGGGTGAGGTAGCGTGACAGCCGCTTTAAATAAGTCTGCTCGCTTTCGTCCGCCAGAGGTAATTGCGGAACAGGCAAGTTAGCCGATTGCTCGTCAGTGTCGAACTGCTTGTCGTCAGTCATGTCGCGGTTCAGGTATCAGGCCTGCTTCTTGTTCACGGCATCCAGAATAAGTGAGAGGACCTTGCGATTCACTACAACTTCGAAATAGCTCTCATCGGAATCCGGATTGTCGACGATAGTATTGTCTTTCCAGAGACGAACCTTGCCTTCGCGAATCACGAGATCTTTCTTGCGGCCGGTTGCATCGGGATACTGACCCACATGAAAAATATGACTGGTGTCGTTCAGCTTGATGCGCATGGTCTTGAGATTGACTTCCTGCTTCAACTTGGCGAAGGACTTGTCATCGATGTTAATGCCATTCACGTTGTAGCGCAGATAGTGCTGCCCTTTTTCACCCTTGCCAGATTCGCCTTCGGCGATCTGTAGCACATCAACATTAAACAGACCTTTCTCCAGAATCGCACGCAGGTTCCAGGAGCAACCGGACATGCGATCGGCCAGACCAATCGCTCCGGAAATCATGATGGGATGATCGCCGTCATAAAGATAACGCGGCGCTTCGTCCGAATAACAGATACCGACCCCAAGTTCGAGATTGGGAAGGCCCATCTGGGTTGAATAGCGATTATTGGAGCTGGTTATCTTCAGCATATCTCTGGCATAGCCGCAGGCTCGCGCGACTGAATACCATTCTTGCGGCGCATTCTCATACTCCAGAAAGCTGAGAATAATGGCATCGCCTTCGATGAAGACTTTGTTGGCGCCATAGGTTTCAAGAATATTGTTGATGGGATTGAAGAAGCGGGTGCTGAAATAGGAAGCCGGATTCAGCCCTTTATTCTGCAACTCATCCGTTACCGTCGTTGAGCCTCTGACGTCAGCCTTCAGAATGGCGTGATGGGCTATGCGCGCATCGTCCTGCTCGATCTCGCTGCGCGTAGGCATGTCATACAGCGTGCCAGCGGATTTGGAGAGTTTGATCTCGTCTTCATCGATCAGGATGTTTAATCGATTGAAGGCGCGATGTGCGAAACGGAAATTCTTCAGGCAGCGACGATAACGACAGATGTCAGTCAACAAGCGCAAAATATCAGACTGGTCAGCGCGCTGAACCTTTTCCTCGATCTGCTCGCGCAATGCGCCCAGAGATTTGATCTGCTCGGGATTCAATCGCGCGCCACCGGTCAGGCTTTCTGTCACTTTGGCAATGGGGATGATGCCGGCCAGATATTGGCACAACACCTTCATGTCGATGTGTTCAAGCAGCGATGGGCTCAGTGAACGACGCATATAGTGCGAGGCAAGCATGGGCGCTAACAGTTTTTCACTGCGTAGCAATTTGCTGAAGCGCTTTAGCAGCCCCGCCTGCTTATTAATCTCGCTTTTTATCGCTCTGGATGTCCGGAAGCCCAGTTCTTTTTTCAGAGACGCGAGCGCCTGCAGATTAGCCTCTTCATCAAACAGCGCTTTTATTGTTTCCGGCGAATCGAGCCACCCGTAAGTTTCGCAGATCTCTGATTTGGTATCGGTAGCGGGTCCAAGAAATGCCTGCGAGGCAAATAACCCCTTCAGCTCATCGTGAACTTCGGTGGTAATGGATTCTTTGGAGACCGACTTGCGAAGAGGGTCTATCTCGATTTTTTTAATCTGTTTGGCAAACAGTTTCTCAAGCTTGTCATTGAGCGTATTGAATCCGCTATTGTCTGCAGTTGAACTCCACATCGAAAACTCGTTCAGCAACACGGGCAAGGCACTGAGTTCCGATGCAAACAACAATGGGTTGAACAGAATGGGGACGATTTCTGCATTCTTCTCATCAAGATGTTGTTCGCGCATGCTCGCCAGTTGGCGCTCTTCCACTTTCTGGAACTGCAGAAGGATTTGCCGGTTCACCTGATAGAGAATGTTGTCATAATTTTTCTTCACCCAGAAAACTCGCGCCTGGGTAAGCAAGGCATCGGAAGAGCCTTGGTTGCGATGCTCGGACAATCTCGCCGTAGCTGCACGTAGTTCCAGATCCAACTGCGTTTTGCTTGTGCTGATGACGTATTTGATAACAGCAAACTGCAGCAGATAGATTTCCTCAGCGCTAATATCTGTTTGCACGCGGTGCAGCAACACACTCATCAGATCGAGATATTTTTCTCGCAGCCTGTCGTAAAGCTCGGTGTTGTCAAAGGTCTTGGGATTGGGGACAGCGATCTGCGATAGCAAGAGACTAATCAGCTTTTTGGTCGCGTTGCGAAAGCGTCGGCTGAGTCTGACGTCCACGCGATAATTGTCGATTCCACGGAGCAAGGACTCCGTAGAGACTCTGATGGTTTTCTGCTGTTCGACGTTGTCGAACAAGCTCTGGGAATCTGCTGACAGTAACGTTTTCATCGGGAATCTGATGTTGTTGTTATTCGCTCGTGATTCGGGGCTTCACCGAATCCGGGGTGAAGATACCAGAAAATGCCTCGCAAATTGTGATGGCCGGCACACTAAGTCAAATTTACTTAAAAATCAGCGGCTTGAAGCGCATTGTTGCAGCACCGCGGTCGACTTGCAATGGGTGGGCGATGGAATTTACACGTAGCTTGATAGAGGGCGGTTTGAACTGTCTGTTGCGGGAACAGGGGTTGAGAGTCGTTGCTTTGGGAGCATGCGGCCGAATCGCGTTCAGTTGTGGTGCTGTTGAGATTAGTCGGCCAGGGGTCGTTGCGTCAGAAAATAGCGGGTAAACCCGCGTAGCCAGGACAGGCCGCTCTGTTCAATGCGGCGCTCACTTAGCCAGGCTAACAGGTTGTTGGTTTCACTCTCGCAATCCAGTCGCAAGATCGCGTGATCTTCATCTGCACCTTTGGCCAATTGCACACAAAAACCTACCCGACAGGACGGGCCATCGATCTCGATATCGATCCGGCGCTGGTCGTGCCAATGGGTGACTTCCCAGATTTCACTGTGAAAGGCCTTATCAACCTGAATGCGGGTACCGCGTCCGAGTGGGCCGGAATCGAGCCGGTTGACTGCCTTAACGTCTGGCATCCATTGCACCCAGGAGGCAATGTCGACAAGCTGTTCCCAAACCAATGCCCGACAATGTGGCCAGGGCCCAAAAGTTTGCCGTAACAGTCGTTTGGTTTGGGGTGCGGCTGACTGCGCGAGAACCGCGGGGGGAATGACTGTGCGCTCGGGTCTTGCGCGGAGTCTGGACAGTGGCAATGTGAACACAGAATTTCTCCTGTATAGCCCTGAAATCATGATGGTTTTCCGGGCCCTCACTACTTATTACGGACGGTTGCTGCGCAAAGTTGAGAAAACATATTCCGGGCGTTTCCTGGCCAGTGGATGTGGTAGAGTAACGACACACCGGATCTTGCCCACAGGCTCCCTCCGTGGTCACTAACATCATAAGAAAGCAGGAGAGAAATCATCATGAATCCCGAAGACAATGGTCGTCGTAAAGTTCTGAAGGGTGCCCTCGGTACCGGCCTGTTAGCCGCAGTATCGTCTCCCGGTTTTATTCTGCCAGCACTGGCTCAGGGAGAGCGTCTGGTTCCTTTCACTGATGTGCCTGATACTTTTCAGGTGCGCGGCATTCGCCCCAACTCGACCCATTATCAGGACACGCGCCTGATCGACAGTTTCATTTCCGATAACGATGATTTTTATCTGGTACAGCACTACGGCCAACCAGAGATCGACAATAGCAGCTGGCGATTACGCATCACGGGCATGGTCGATAATGAGATCGAACTCTCACTTGCAGACCTGCAGGCCAGGCAGGGTATGGAACAAATTGTCGGGTTTGAATGTGGCGGCAATGGACAGCGCCTGTTTCATGGTCTGATTGGCAACGCGAGTTGGGGCGGCACCTCATTGCAAGCGTTGTTAAACGAAGCCGGAATTCAGGACGGTGCCAAAGAGATCGTATTCTTCGGTGCGGACCAATCCACAGAAGAAATTCGCGGGCGTGAAGTGGAAAAAGCATTCGCACGCAGCTTGTCTATTCCGGATGCCATGCGCCCGGAAAACATGTTGGCCTGGACCATGAACGGTGAGCCCCTGCCCCATTATCATGGCAAGCCAGTGCGATTACTGGTGCCGGGTTGGTATGGTGTTGCCAACGTGAAGTGGCTTACCCAGATCCATGTGCAGGATACGCGTTATATGGGTCGCTTCATGGGTCGCGATTACGTCACCCTGAAGAAAACCAATGTCGGCGGGGTTGAACGATGGGTTGAAAACTCGGTTACAACCATGAACCTGAAATCCGCCATAATCCGAGTAACCGAAATGGGTGGCAACTACCGCATTACAGGGTTTGCGCTCAATGATGGCTCACCACTGGATCGTGTTGAGATCAAGATCGATGATGGGCCCTGGCAACGCGCCGAAATGGATCCCAATAACACCCAATACTCCTGGAAGCTTTTCCATCTGAATTGGGATAACCCTACTGCGGGTTCGCACACCATCGTGTCTCGTGCGATCGATGCGGCGGGCAATGTTCAACCTACCGCTGATGAGCTGCCGGAGAAAGTCAGTTACTGGGAAGACTTTGGTCAATTCCCTCGCACATTGACAATCGAGGCTTGATTACTCGGCTGCCAGCAGCTCGAAGTTCAGCACAACAACGGCGACTGGTGATCTGGTAGCCGCGTAACTGATCTGTGGACACATCTGATGCTGTTGTCACTGACGGGTTTATTCTCACCCGTCAGTGGCAGGAATCTTCCCGGGGAATCGAACTGGTCTTCTGGCTGTGTAGCAGCCTTGGACCAGTGCGCGTCACATTCAGTGAGCAGGAAGCGGTCTGCTTCTTTCCTTCAGACCAGGAGCAACTGGTCGCAACTACCTTGCGCGCGTTAAGCGGCTGGCGCATCAGCACCACATCACTGAAGAATTTCCAACGGCAGAACGTTTCGGCACTGTATGCCCAAAGCCGCAGACTGCTGCTGGATGTCAGTGAGCGATTGCAGTCGCGCGGAGTCGTCTTGCTGGAGAACGACATCAAGCCAACGGATCGCTTCCTCATGGAACGATTTATTACCGGGGGGCTAACGCTGAAAGCGCATGCAGAACAAGTCGAGCAGCGCAACGCATTCCTCAGTTGCCAACAGCCAGCGATTAAACCTTGCGATTACCGACCCGAACTCAATGCGCTCTCGATTGACATCGAAACCGATTATCGTGCTGAGCAGCTCTATTCCATTGCCGCGTATGGAAGAAATTGCGCGGTGGTTCTCATGCTTGCAGAGTACGCTGAACACGAAAGTCTCCATGAAAAATCCAGACACGAAGACATGGAGATTCGCTGCTTTGCCACCGAAGGCGAACTTATACAGGGATTTCTTGCGCTATTGAACGAAGTCGATCCGGATGCACTGATCGGCTGGAATGTCGTTAATTTCGATCTGCGCTGCTTGCAGAACTTTGCAGACCGCGCCGGAGTTGAGCTTGCCCTGGGACGGGATGGGCAGTCAGCCATCTGGCGACAGGCCAGGGACAACAAGGACCGTTTCTAT
>JASBUV010000060.1 GCA_030147705.1 Gammaproteobacteria bacterium | reverse complement strand
CCTGCGCTCGGGCCGTTTCTTCTCGCAAGCCGAGGTCCGGGATCATGCCAATGTTGTCGTGTTGTGTGATGAGGTCGCTCGCCAGCTTTTCCCGATTGACAACCCACTTGGCCAGTCAATCCGTATCGACAGCGACTATTACAATATCGTTGGCATCATGGAATCTGAAGGATTCTCGAACTTCGGCCAGAATCAGGCGGGCAGTTCCAACTCAGCACCGAGCAGAATATTCCTGCCCATCACTTCTTCACGTAGCCGTTTCGGTGAAACGACCACACGCCAGACTGCAGGCGGAATGGAATCGGAAACCGTCGAATTGCATGAGGCGATTATCCAGGTAACGGATCAGGATACTGTCATCGAGATCGGTGAGGTCATCGAGCAAATACTGGCCAGGCGGCATGGCAAAGTGGATTACTCGGTGGAGGTGCCATTGGCGTTGCTTCGCCAGGCCGAAGAAAGCGCGCTAAGGGATTCGATTGTTGCCGGCGCTATTGCCGGCATCTCTCTGCTGGTTGGTGGTATCGGCATTATGAATATCATGCTGGCCAGCGTTACCGAGCGCACCCGGGAGATCGGGATTCGCCGGGCGTTGGGTGCCAAGAAGAAAGACATCATCACTCAGTTTCTGATCGAGGCAGTCATACTCTCGGGTGTAGGCGGGCTCATCGGGGTTTTCCTCGGAATCATCATCCCCTTCGCGATTTCCCTGTTCTGGGGAATGACGACAATTGTTACGCCAGTGGCGCCAATTTTGGCTTTTTCCATTTCCGCTTTGATCGGGGTGATATTCGGTATCTATCCCAGTATGCGCGCGGCTGATATGGATCCGGTGGAGGCTCTGCGCCACGAATAGTGTGTGTTGATTCGGTTCTGGCTTGAGGCGGCATGCTCAAGTTATCCGTGCTATTGTGGCCACATGTCAGGCACGGAATGGCGAACCGCATGGAATGGCCGCACAACAGTAACCGGAATCGCCGAATCTCTTCATTTATCGATCGCTTCCGCGACAAGCTCTCACACCATGACGCGCTACCGCAGATGGTGATTCTGGGCGTCCTCTCCGGCCTCGCCGCCGCCCTTCTTATTGTCGCTTTTCGTTGGCTGATTGAGACACCGTTGGCACTCGCTTTCGGCGCCAATGTCGATGATTTTGAATCTCTCCCACCTCTATTGCGCTTCGCCGTGCCTTTTGCAGGTGCTCTGCTTCTTGGTGCTGCACTCAGTTTTGTCCAAAGACAGTATCAATCCGTCAGTGTTTCGCACGTGCTGGAACAGCTCCACAATAATCGCGGAAGACTTCCTGCGATGAATATTGCCGTGCAATTCTTCGGTGGGATTGTTGCTTTAGCGTCAGGCCAGAGTGTCGGCAAGGAAGGGCCAGGTATACATCTCGGTGCGGGAGTCGCATCCCAACTCGGCCAGTACTTTAAACTGCCCGACAATGCAATGCGGACACTGGTTGCGTGCGGTGCGGCGGCGGGTATCGCTGCGTCGTTTAATACGCCCATGGCCGGTGTCGTTTTCGCGATGGAAGTCATCTTGATGGAATACACAATCACCGGGTTTATTCCAGTGATTTTGGCATCAGTGTTGGGTGCAACGATTAACCAACTCGTGTTCGGTACAGAGCTTAGCTTCGTCGCGGTCAACAATCAGGGCAGCCTGGTATCCGAGTTACCTTTCATGGTTGCGAGCGGATTTGCGTTTGCACTGACTGCGGCTGCCTTTATCAAATTGCACTTGTATTGCTTGCAGCGTAACAGTCGACCAATCTGGCAACGCTATCTGCTGATTGGTGTGCTTACCGGTACCGCCGCGATCTACGTGCCACAAATTCTCGGAACAGGATATGACACTTTAAATCAGGCGATCAGCAATAGTCTGGAACTACGCCTGCTCTTTATTATCGTCATTGCCAAACTGATCGTTACAGCAGTGGCGACCGGGCTTGGTATGGTCGGTGGAATCATTGGGCCGACTTTGATGATCGGTGGTTGCCTCGGAGCGATAATGGGATGGGTCGGGAATAGTCTGGTAAGCACTGCATCAGAACCTGGTTTCTATGTGGTGTTGGGGATGGTCGCAATGATGGGGGCGGTATTGAATGCGCCGCTGGCTGCTCTTATTGCCATTCTGGAACTCAGCCACAATCCGGGCATTTTATTTCCAGCCATGTTGCTGGTCGTCGTTGCCTGCGTGGGAGTGCAGACCATTTTCTCCTACCGGGGCATTTTTGCTGAACAGCTCAATGTCAAAGGGCATGATCTCCATGCGGAAACAGGCAAGGGCTTCCTCAGCCGGGTAGGGGTGCGCAGCGTGATGAATCGTTCATTTCACGTTGTTTCATTCCCTCTGAGTATGGATGTCATTCGCCAGCAGGTTGCCAGCGAGTCCATCTGGTTAGTCATCAAACTCGATGCGAACGGCATTGAGGAAGCTTCAGAATCCAATAAGACCTGTAGCGATGAGAATCAGTCTGACATCCGCAGGCAGGTCGGGTTGTGCAATAATTTTGCCTTGGTGGCTACTGCGGATCTGGCTCGTCTGCTGGACTCCGAGCAACATCAATTGCCCGACGAAATTCTGTCTCCGTATGTTCTGGATGAGCTAGGTATCAAACTGTTCGATTTGGCTTTGATCGATTCATTGGCGAGCTTGCACAATGCTGGCGCTGTTATGCGTGACAGCAGTGCGGAAGTCTTGATAGTAGTTGAAACTCACTATATTGCTGAATCGCGAATACTGGGCATAATTACGCGAGCAACACTGGAAAATTACTATGGTTTGTAGGTTGGGGGCAGGTGTGAACAGAATGTTGAAGAGTCTCGTCAGAATCTGGTTGGTGTGCGGATTAGTCTTTGCGCAGATTGGTTTCGCCGCTGAGAGCACTCACTGGGAACGCTTCGACGAACAGGACGATCTGGCGCTATTGGCTGAGCACAGCAATGAGAGCATGCGCTTTCGCTTGCTGCAGTCGCAGACCACAGACAAGAACCTGTGGTGGCAACCGTTTCTCGATGAACTGGAAGTTTTTTCTGAAGCGCGCTATGCGGCACTCAAGCCGCTCGTACTCGATCAAGCAATTAGCAGTTTGCAGCGCTCGATTGCGGCAGGAGAGTTCAGCTATGAGGAGCTCACCCTCTTTTATCTGTATCGCATTAGAGCGATTGAAACTGATAGTGCCCGTTACCTGAACGCGGTAATCAGCCTGAACCCCGATGCATTGGCCGCAGCGCGGCGAGCAGATGCGGAATTGGCTAGTGGCAGAAGCATTGATGAAAACTCAGTCTTCGGTATGCCAGTGTTGCTAAAAGACAATATCGGTAGCGAGGGGTCGGCAACCACAGCGGGTGCCGTAGTGCTGCAGCAAAATGCCACAGGCGATGCGTTCATAACCCGGCAGCTACGGGCCGCCGGCGCAGTGATTCTTGGTAAGGCGAATCTGAGTGAGTGGGCTTATTTCTTCTGTGAAGATTGTCCTTCAGGCTACAGTGCGCTGGGCGGTCAAACGCTGAACCCTTATGGTCGATTTGAATTCGGCACTGGAGGTTCCAGCTCGGGTAGCGGTGCTGCAGCAGCTGCCAATCTCGCCGCCGCCACAGTGGGCTCGGAGACTTCAGGCTCAATTCTGTCGCCCGCCAGTAGCAACTCGGTGGTGGGTCTGAAGCCC
>JASBUV010000046.1 GCA_030147705.1 Gammaproteobacteria bacterium | reverse complement strand
GGCCCTGCAATCCCAGGAAATTCGCTCCATGGTCAAGGGGCGCGACGGCGTCAAGATTCTGAGTATTGTGGAAGAGGGATACCGGGTAACGGAAGAGGATGTCGCTGCTGGAAAAGTGCTCGTCGAACTGGATACAGCGCAGTTGATCGATGAGCAGCTCAATCAGGAAATTGCCGTTGAGACAGCCGAGGCCAGTTTTATCGAGCAAAAAGCCGAGTACGAGATTCAGCTCAATCAGAACATGACCGAACTCAATGAGGCCAGGCAGGACATGCGCTTTGCTCGTCTCGATTTCGAAAAGTTTCTGGGTGCCAATATTGTTGCTGAAATCATTTCCCAACTGGATATCGAAGGGCGTTTGGCTAAAGCGGAGGCAGCTCAGCTATCCAGTCAGCAGAAAGGAGTTGAAGTGACAGCGGCTCCGGTTACTCCTGTTGAAGCACCACCAGCTGCGGGTTCACCACAACTGGAAATTGAAAGCCTTCCTCCGCAAATGCAGGAGCGCATGCGGCAAATGCTCGCCCAGAATGGCGGGGAAATTCCGCCAGAAATGCTTGAACGCATGCAGCGCTTTGGACAGGGTGGAGGACCAGGTGCAGATGGGTTTCGGTCGGGCGGACGACCAGACGGCAACTCACCAATGGTGGAATTGGCCGATCAGACAGCAACGAGAGAGCCGCAAACTCTCACATTAGCTCCGCTGGAATCGGATTCGATTGGCAGCACAGCATCCTTGATGATGGATGATGAATACATGGCTGTGCGTAACCAGTTGGATTTTACGCAGTACGCCGATATCCAGAAGCTGGAAGACGGAGAAGCGAAACAAATGCTTCGTGCGCTTATGGATGAGCTGCAAGTCGCGCAGGAAGAGTATTTATTGGCACAGGACCGCATCGAGGGTCAGCGCCGTCTCGAAGCCCGGGGTTTCATCACGCCGACTGAGTTGGAAGCCGAAGAGCTGAATCTGAACAAGGCGTTCAACAAGCAGCAGGAGAAAGAAACTGCACTCAAACTCTATATTCAATACACCTTTCCCAAAGATGCCGAGCAAAAACTCTCTGATTATGAGAATGCGGTGATGGCCTATCAGCGCCGCCTGATAGACAACATTGCAGAGGAAGCGCAGCAGCGAGCCCGTTTTCGTTCCGCAGAACGCAAATTCAATCTCGAGCGTGTGAAACTGGTGGACGTCAATGAGCAGATTGAGCTGGCTACGATCCGCGCGCAACGACCCGGACTGGTTGTGTATGGTGCGCAGGATCAAAATCAGCAACGTTTCCGGGGCAGTAATCAGGAAGCGATTCAGGAAGGTGCAACGGTTCGCGAGCGTCAGGCGATTCTCACGATTCCCGATATGCGCGAGATGGCAGTGAAGGTGAATATTCATGAGTCTGCCGTGCAACGCGTCGCAGTAGGCCAGCAAGTGAGTATCAGTATTGACGCTTTTCCTGATGAGAAGCTCACCGGTGTAGTCACCAAGGTTGCTGTGGTCGCCGACTCTACCAACTCATTCATGAATCCCGACCTGAAAGTTTACCCGACCACGATCAAGATAGATGGTGTGCACGAGTGGTTACGCCCGGGAATGAGCTCCGAGGTGGAAATTCTCGTCAACAGCCTCAAGGATGTTGTCTATGTTCCCTTGCAGGCAGTGTCCTATCTGAATGAACAGCGTGTCGTTTACGTCTCAAGCGGAGGGCGTGTGCAAGTAAGGGAAGTGGAAACCGGCACGTTCTCGGAATCTTTTATCGAGATTCGCAGCGGATTAAGGGAAGGCGAGCAGGTGTTGCTTTTACCTCCGCAGGAACAGCTGGCTCAGCTGTCACGCAGCTAGGTTAATCCGGCGCTCCAATGTCGATTTCTGAACGCATGCCACAGCCTCAGCCACGGGCTGCCTCGTCCGGACTGGCGACTTCGAACGAGGTCGTCGCGCGGCTGGAGGAAATTCGCAAGACCTATTACATGGGGCAGTTATCGGTTGAGGTGTTGCACGGGATTTCGCTGGATTTTTTTGCCGGGGATTACATTTCCATTATGGGGCCTTCAGGCTGCGGCAAATCTACCCTGATGAATATTCTCGGCTGTCTCGATCAGCCGACGAGTGGCAAGTATTACCTCGGAGAAGAAGACACTTCGCAAATGGACGATGACGATCTGTCGTCCATTCGCGGTGCGCGGCTGGGCTTCATATTCCAATCCTACAATCTGATCCAGCAGCTCAATGTGTTGGAAAACATCGAGATGCCGCTGTTTTATCAAGGCTACAATGAGCAGGATAGCCATGATATTGCAATGCAGCTGGCAGAGAAGGTGGGGCTGGCCGAACGAGTAGATCACAAACCTTATGAACTGTCCGGTGGCCAGCAGCAGCGTGTTGCCATTGCGCGCGCCTTGTCAGTCGATCCTCTGATTATTCTTGCTGACGAACCCACCGGTAATCTGGATTCAAAATCTGGCGCAGAAATTCTCAATCTGTTTGACGAGCTGCACGGCCAGGGAAAAACACTGATCATGGTGACTCACTCAGATGAGTTGGCAGAGCGCTCCCGGCGCCAGATTCGATTGCTTGACGGAAGAGTAGAGAGCGATGAGCGATCTTAGTCTGGATGCTCCAGTTAATACGTACCGCAGTCGGGCAAATCCTCCCCGTTTCAACTTTCTGCGCTTTAAAAAAATTACCGAAATCGGCATCAAGAGTATCTATAGCCACGGCTTGCGCTCTTTGTTGACTGTCTTGGGAATCGTTATCGGTGTTGCTGCGGTGATCGCCATGTTGGCGGTGAGTGAAGGCGCGAGCTTTGAAGCACAGCAACAATTCAGGGATCTTGGTGCCACCAATATTCTCGTCAAGAGCGTCAAGCCAGTTGAGATTGAACAGAATTCGAATCAGGGCTTCGGGCCCCCGCAGGCAGTTGTTTATGGCCTGACGAATGCGGATATTCGAACGATTCGGGAAAGTATTCCCGGGGTGACCAATGTTATCTCGTCACGCATAGTGAAAAAGAACATCTGGAATCTGGGGCGCAGCATGAATACGGATGTGGTTGGCACCACCGTCGATTATCCGATTTCACGCAATTACAACCTGCGCTCGGGCCGTTTCTTCTCGCAAGCCGAGGTCCGGGATCATGCCAATGTTGTCGTGTTGAGTGATGAAGTCGCTCGCCAGCTTTTCCCGATCGACAACCCACTTGGCCAGTCAATCCGTATCGACAGCGACTATTACAATATCGTTGGCATCATGGAATCTGAAGGATTCTCGAACCTCGGCCAGAATCAGGCGGGCAGTTCAAACTCAGCACCGAGCAGAATTTTCCTGCCTATCACTAGTTCACGTAGCCGTTTCGGTGAGACAACCACACGCCAGACTGCAGGCGGAATGGAATCGGAAACCGTCGAATTGCATGAGGCGATTATCCAGGTAACGGATCAGGATACTGTCATCGAGATCGGTGAGGTCATCGAGCAAATACTGGCTCGGCGGCATGGCAAAGTGGATTACTCGGTGGAGGTGCCATTGGCGTTGCTTCGCCAGGCCGAAGAAAGCGCGCTAAGGGATTCGATTGTTACCGGCGCTATTGCCGGCATCTCTCTGCTGGTTGGTGGTATCGGCATTATGAATATCATGCTGGCCAGCGTTACCGAGCGCACCCGGGAAATCGGGATTCGCCGGGCGTTGGGTGCCAAGAAGAAAGACATCATCACGCAGTTTCTGATTGAGGCAGTCATACTCTCGGGTGTCGGCGGGCTCATCGGGGTTTTTCTGGGAATCATCATCCCCTTCGCGATTTCCCTGTTCTGGGGAATGACGACGATTGTTACACCCTTGGCGCCAATTCTGGCTTTTTCCATTTCCGCTTTGATTGGAGTGATATTCGGTATCTATCCCAGTATGCGCGCGGCTGATATGGATCCGGTTGAGGCTCTACGCCACGAATAGTGCGTGTTGATCCACTTCTGGCTTGAGGCGGCATGCGCAAGTTATCCGTGCTATTGTGGCCACATGTCAGGCACGAATGGCGAACTGCATGGAATGGCCGCACAACAGTAACCGGAATCGCCGAATCTCTTCATTTATCGAGCGCTTCCGTGACAAGCTCTCACACCATGATGCGCTACCGCAGATGGTGATTTTGGGCGTCCTCTCCGGCCTCGCCGCAGCCCTTCTTATTGTCGCTTTTCGTTGGCTGATTGAGACACCACTGGCGCTCGCTTTCGGCGCCAATGTCGATGATTTTGAATCTCTCCCACCTCTGCTCCGCTTCGCCGTGCCTTTTGCAGGTGCGCTGCTTCTTGGCGCTGCATTAAGTTTTGTGCAAAGACAGTATCAATCCGTCAGTGTTTCGCACGTGCTGGAACAGCTCCACAATAATCGCGGAAGACTTCCAGCGATGAATATTGCCGTGCAATTCTTCGGAGGGATTGTTGCGTTAGCGTCAGGCCAGAGTGTCGGCAAGGAAGGGCCAGGTATACATCTCGGTGCGGGAGTCGCATCCCAACTCGGCCAGTACTTCAAGCTGCCCGACAACGCAATGCGGACACTGGTCGCTTGCGGTGCGGCGGCGGGTATCGCTGCGTCGTTCAATACGCCCATGGCCGGTGTTGTTTTCGCGATGGAAGTCATCTTGATGGAATACACAATCACCGGGTTTATTCCTGTGATTCTGGCATCAGTGTTGGGGGCAACGATTAACCAGCTCGTGTTCGGTACAGAGCTCAGCTTCGTCGCGGTCAACAATCAGGGCAGCCTGGTATCCGAGTTACCTTTCATGGTTGCGAGCGGATTTGCGTTTGCACTGACTGCGGCAGCCTTTATCAAATTGCACTTGTATTGCTTGCAGCGTAACAGTCGACCAATCTGGCAACGTTATCTGCTGATCGGTGTGCTTACCGGTACCGTCGCGATCTACGTGCCACAGATTCTCGGAACAGGATATGACACATTAAATCAGGCGATCGGCAATAGTCTGGAACTACGCCTGCTCTTTGTTGTCGTCATTGCCAAGCTGATCGTCACAGCAGTGGCGACCGGACTCGGTATGGTCGGTGGAATCATTGGGCCGACTTTGATGATCGGTGGCTGCCTCGGAGCGATCATGGGATGGATCGGGAATACTCTGGTAAGCACAGCATCAGAACCTGGTTTCTATGTGGTGCTCGGAATGGTCGCAATGATGGGGGCGGTATTGAATGCGCCGCTGGCTGCTCTTATTGCCATTCTGGAACTCAGCCACAATCCGGGCATTTTATTTCCAGCCATGTTGCTGGTCGTTGTTGCCTGCGTGGGAGTGCAGACCATTTTCTCCTACCGGGGCATTTTTGCTGAACAGCTCAATGTAAAAGGGCATGATCTGCATGCGGAAACAGGCAAGGGCTTTCTCAGCCGGGTAGGGGTACGCAGCGTGATGAATCGTTCATTTCACGTTGTTTCATTTCCTCTGAGTCTGGATGTCATTCGCCAGCAGGTTGCCAGCGAGTCCATCTGGTTAGTCATCAAACTCGATGCGAACGGCAATGAGGAAGCTTCAGAATCCAATAATACCTGCAGCGATAAGAATCACTCTGACAGCCGCAGGCAGGTCGGGTTGAGCAATAATTTTGCCTTGGTAGCTACTGCGGATCTGGCTCGGCTGCTGGATTCCGAGCAACATCAATTGCCCGACGAAATTCTGTCTCCCTATGTTCTGGATGAGCTAGGTATCAAACTGTTCGATTTGGCTTTGATCGATTCATTGGCGAGCTTGCACAATGCTGGCGCTGTTATGCGTGACAGCAGTGCGGAAGTCTTGTTAGTGGTTGAAACCCATTATATTGCTGAATCGCGAATACTCGGCATAATTACGCGAGCAACATTGGAAAATTACTATGGTTTGTAGGGTGGGGGCAGGAGTGAACAGCATGTTGAAGAGTCACGTCAGAACCTGGCTGGTGTGCGGATTAATCTTTGCACAGATTGGTTTCGCTGCTGAGAGCACCCACTGGGGACGCTTCGATGAGCGGGACGATCTGGCGCTACTGGCTGAACACAGCAATGAGAGCATGCGCTTTCGCTTGCTGCAGTCGCAGATCACAGACAAGAACCTGTGGTGGCAACCCTTTCTCGGCGATCTGGAAAGTTTTTCGCAAGCGCGCTATGAAGCACTCAAACCACTTGTTCTCGATCAAGCAATTAGCAGCTTGCAGCGCTCGATAGCAGCAGGAGAGTTCAGCTATGAAGAACTCACCCTCTTTTATCTGTATCGAATAAGAGCGATTGAAACTGATAGTGCCCGTTACCTGAATGCGGTAATCAGCCTGAACCCCGATGCATTGGCCGCAGCGCGGCGAGCGGATGCGGAATTGGCCAGTGGCAGGAGCATTGATGAAAACTCGGTCTTCGGTATGCCAGTGTTGCTAAAAGACAATATCGGTAGCGAGGGGTCGGCAACCACAGCGGGTGCCGTGGTTTTGCGGCATAATGTCACAGGCGATGCGTTCATAACCCTGCAGCTACGGGCCGCCGGCGCAGTAATTCTTGGTAAATCGAATCTGAGTGAGTGGGCTTATTTCTTCTGTGAAGACTGTCCTTCAGGCTACAGCGCACTGGGCGGTCAAACGCTGAACCCTTATGGTCGTTTTGAATTCGGCACTGGAGGTTCCAGCTCGGGTAGCGGTGCTGCAGCAGCTGCCAATCTCGCCGCCGCCACAGTGGGCTCGGAGACTTCAGGCTCAATTCTGTCGCCCGCCAGTAGCAACTCGGTGGTGGGTCTGAAGCCC
>JASBUV010000043.1 GCA_030147705.1 Gammaproteobacteria bacterium | reverse complement strand
ACAATGGCGCCACCTCGGCCGCCGTGCCGTGATGACATGCGGCGCACGGCTTCTCTGCAACACAACAGGCAACTGCTCACGTTGTTACGCAATATCGATTCGATTCGCTCGCCACTCATGTCATCAAGGCGAGACTGCTGGTTCAGGATTCCAGCATTGTTGACCAGCACATCAGGCGCGCCGAGTTCCTCGGTTACCGTCTTGAAAAGCCGGATGACATCCTCTTCCAAAGACACGTCGGCCTGCACGATGAGACAGCTGCCATCGCGTCGCTGGATATCGGCGGCCACTGCTTCGGCCGCTTCAAGGTTTGTCCGGTAGTTGATGCAAACCGCATAGCCCTTGCTGGCAAATAATCTGGCCGTGGCGGCACCAATGCCTCGGCTGGCACCGGTAATCAACACGACAGGTTTTCGTTTTTCAGAGTTCATAAAGTCAGTGAGATCAGAATGAGTAACTCATCGCCTTGCGATGCAGGATTAATCAGCAGCACTCTGGCACTTCCAACACACGGCGAACGTGCCTTCGTTCTCTTCATTACACTTTGAGCATATCCACGGCTCACCCTGATCAGCATTCTCGACTTCGCTCTTGATCAGTGCGCTGGCTCGCTCGAAATCCGCATCGTGCAGTAGCCATAGCTCAAGAAAGGAATTGTTAATGCCATGTCGAGCACCCAGTGGAACGGAGTGCTCATTCTTCACGAAGGACTCAATGTCATGCGTGGCAAGCATGTTCTTCACATTGTGCAGGATCGCGATATTGTCGTGTGTATAGATGTGTTTCATCTCTCTGCCTGCAATGTCTGGACTACTCTTGCTGACCCGCCGCTTCGCCAGGAGGATTCGCGGCAAACCAGTCGACTATCTCTGGCATCTCCTCTTCAAAGCCACCCGGTGTATTGATATTGAGAAAACCGGAACGCACATCGCTGCGGTTTTCAAACCCATGTTCAACACCACCGGGAACGAACACATAGGTGCCTGCCTCGGCAATATGCCATTCGGACTCGAGATAGACTGCAATCTCTCCGGCAAGAACATAAAACAAATGATCTTCCGGATTGCTGTGCAGAGGCGGCCCTTCTGTGTTGGGTTCCAGCCACCATTCTGAGACTGATGAGCGCAAGCCGGTTTCGTCACCATCGGCGATAAATCTGGCCGTCATGGACCCCATGGAATAAACGCGCGCATCTTTGGCCCTGCGGATAATCGGTTTCATTTTGTAGTGACTCCTGTCGAGTTCAACTCCATTATTGTTGGTTCACAATCGGCTTGCTCAGCCCGCTACTCTCGTTCAGAGGAATTCCCGTCCTGCGTTGCTGTCATGCGGCGCTCCGCTTTGAGCTCGAATGCCCTCATGATGACATAGGCAATCAGGGCGACGACGAACACAAGCAACAGCATCCACGCGAGAGACCTGAGTGTACCGATCAATGTGCCGTACACTTCAAGCGTCCACACTTCCGCCGTTAGTTCCACGATTTCTGCGCCAGGATAACGCGCACTTATGTATTGCTCCAGGCTGTAGATACGAACGCCTCCTGAAATGCCGACGACATAGGCGGCGAACTTGATATACCTGACCCAGGCTTCGGCCAATTCATCGTTGGTAATACGAATCAGGATGCGACTAATCGAGTTTTCAAAAAATCTTACAACGGCAATAGAGACCGTTGTCGCCAACAAGAAAGTCACTAGCAGAAGAGTAAAAAACATTGGCTTGATCCTTTCGTTAAAAGATTACATTCCAACGCTGTCTGATGAGTCAGATTCAGGTGGGCCTGAGGTGCACAAGCAAACCGTTTCCGAGAACGAATGCCTCAGCTGTTCTCGGACTTTCCTTCCGATTCGGACGCACTCTCATCAACGCAGTTCTTGCGCGTACTGGTGGCGAATGCGGCTGCCAACGCAACGCCTATACCAATACCCAGTGCGACGCTATCTAGAGCCAGCCAGAATACAACGAAGAAACACACTCCGATGCCAATTGCCATACCTGGATCTTGCTTTCTGGGGTCTTTCTCCATGGTGTGTTCCTCGTTCATTGTTGTTAGCGAGCAGAGCTCATTCAAGCAAGCCCAATTCTCTCTGCTTTTTCTTGCTCAAACCAGAGGCCACAATTTTGTGTGACTCACTGAGATAGTATTTGAGATCTTCAAGCGTGTCCTTGGTCACTTTGTAGTGCTGTATCCACTTCATGCCGCGGGAAGCAAGATAAGGTGCCGGTCGGTAACCGGGCTCTTCACTCAGCAAATTAAAATGCAGCTCTGACACCTTGAAGCTGAAGGCCGCGTCTCCCTCTTTGGTCCAGCCACCGATGGCAAAGACCTTTCCACCCACTTTCCAGACGTGCGATCCTCCCCATTGCACCACATAACTGGTCGCTGGAAAGCTAGCACAGAACTCATTGAATTCTTCGTATGTCATCAATCTCCCTCGACTACTGATTCAGTACCCCGGTAATTCAAGATCGGAACTTTTTGTTTCAGTAAGTTCTCGTTTCAGTAAGTTCTCGTTTCAATAAATTTTCGTTTCAGTAAGCTACCTGAATCTTTCACCGGAATTGCTGCGCCCTTTCTCCACTCCCTGAGACAGGCTGGCGTATTGTGCCTGATTGAGCGTCGAATTGCAGGGAGAATGCTAGTCGCCGAGCAATACGATCAGCACTGAAGCGACCATTAGCAGCGCAAAGAGCCGGCGCAAATGCAGCGCGCTGTGCGCGTTTGTGAAAAGCGGCCGAATCGCTCCACCAAACCACAACCAGCCGATATTCACCGTTAAGCCGACTGAGAAGCACAATAAACCGGTGATCAGGTACGCCGCCGCTGGCGACTGCATCGGCAAGACAAACCCTGAGAAAATCGCGACAAACACGGCATAAGCTTTCACGTTCAGAACGTTCAACAACAAGCCATCTCGCAGTCCTGGCAGCCTGCGCGATGCCTCGGCACCCTTGGCTAGCACTGGCGCAGTCGCAATCCGATAGGCCAGATAGAGTATGTAGAGGGCGCCGGCGATCTGGAACGCAATGCGTAATTGTGCAAACTGGGTAAAGAGCGCCGCCAGACCGAGACCTGCACTGGTAATCACGAATGCCAGACCCAGCAAGATCCCCGCAAGAAACGACAGACCCTACTGAAACCCGACAGAGGCACCTGTCGCAGCAAGCGCCAGCGTCGCAGGCCCCGGTGAGCCCATCAGGAGGAGCGCGGTTAATAACAAACTGATAACGGCTTCTGGCACGTGCAAATCCTCTGCGTCATTGCGAGTCTTCCCTGCTCTCTTGAATTCGATGGTCGACGACAGCTCTTTCGCGCAGCAGCCAGATAAACCGACCTCGATCCTGCCTCCAATAATGCCACTCAATATAAAGTAACCTCAGCATACGGGCGTGTAGATCTTCCGGGAGGGTGACTGAGTGAGGGGATTTTGGCTTGCTTCAATATTCTTGTTTTCTGGGATAAGTACAGGCAATCCATCGTTCACTTTCACCACCAACAGTTTTGCATATCCAGTTTGCAATTCCGGGCTTCCCACCATCAGATGGGGCTTCGATGCCTTCGAATTCAATCCTGAAGCAAACCATACTTTGATAGTGATTACCGAAAACATCGGAATAATAGATTGCTCCTGCCGCGAAGAGTTGTGCACTCCCTTCATAGATAAGCCTAATGTCGTCAGCTGCAACTACATGCTCTGGTCCAGCTTTAGCACCTTTCGCAATGCTTTGCACCTCAGCTTGCGCTACGGAATGAATGTCATTGAGCAACACCTCGAAATGGCAATCTTGCACAGAAGCATTTGGGGGTGCGATAGCTATTGCAGACGAGAGCTTCGCATCTATAGCAGGGGTATTTCCTGCATTCTCCCATTTGAAGCGAAACCCAAGACTTCCATCTTGGTTGTCATCGATGGGTTCTGGCATCAGGAGGTTCATATAGGCACGGAGTTCTATCCTGGAATTGTTCCTGGTTTCAAACTGAGTTTGCTCTGCAATTCTAAGTGTGGCATCGGTTGCATCAGAGGCTTTCCTTGTGTAGTACAAAGTGAATCCCAACATAATTATGCCAGCCACAGCGATAAGAAGAGAGGGAATGGCAACAATGGCCATAATGAGCGTCGATACAGCCATGCTGGATTGAGCGTCGAGATCGAGTCGTTGAAGAGCAATCCCGTCACGAGCGTAATCATCGGGATAATTTTGTGCGGCGGCCTCACGGGACAGATAGTCCACCGTGCTCTGAAGTGCTCCGATCAAAGCCGTGAAGTCCGCTGCCTCTACTACTTGAATTGGAGGGCCATCATCGGCTATTCCAGTTTCACGGGTTTCGTCTGGTGGGTTTTGCCCTATTACGGGTGAGCACACAAAGACGAGAAGCAATAGAATTCGGGACATAGGAGGACTCCAATATGCCCACGACATTAAAGGAAGCCCTTAAGAAGGGCAAGTTAGATCAGTTCATCAAAGAGCACGAGCACTGCCCTCCGGATTCTGCCCGTTAAGTCCAGCTACCTCCACTGCCCCATGAAACTCAGCACGAATCAACAAGAAGCAAGCAATCTGCAGCGGCGCGTTATGACGATGGTGCTGCTGAATGCGTTCGCAACACCGCTGATGCTCTCGGCGACCAACGTGGCGCTGCCCGCGATTGGCGAAAACTTCTCACTCTCGGCGGTTGTGCTGAGCTGGATCCCGCTTTCCTATCTTATGGCGAGCGCGATGTTCATCCTGATTTTTGGACGCATTGCAGACGGCATGGGACGCAAGAAGCTCTTCTTGTTGGGGACCACTGCGGTGATCGTAACCTCGATATTCACCGCACTCTCCATAAACGGCGCCATGGTCATCGCGGGCCGCTTTCTGCAAGGGGTTAGCGCGGCGATGCTGTACGCCACGCAGATGGCGATTGTCTCCTCTGTATTCCCGCAAGAGCAGCGCGGTAAAGCCATCGGGATGGTAGTGGCTACCGTGTATGTTGGCCTCGCCACAGGCCCGCTTCTCGGCGGCATTGCCACCGACCTGCTCGGCTGGCGCGCCAATTTTCTCCTGCATGTGCCGCTCGCCATAGCGGTTCTGCTGTTGGGGCTAACGCAGGTTTCAGAAGAATGGTATGGAGAGGCCGGAGATTTCGATCTTCCGGGAGGCATCTTGTTTGCAACGACAATCGCCTGCCTCTGCCTCGCTGCGAGCTTCTTTCCAAAAATGCTCAGTCTGCCCTTCTTGCTGCTGTTTGTATCCGGCCTGATGTTCTTCACGCGCTACGCCTTGCGCAAAGAACATCCTATCTGGGATATCAGGCTCTTTTTTAACAATCCGATCTTCACGCGTTCGTGCGGCGCATCCATGATCATGTATACCGCAACCTACGCGAATACGGTGCTCGTAAGCCTGTACTTGCAGCAAATCAAAGCGATGAGCGCCTCTATGGCAGGGCTGATACTCATGACGCAGCCAGCGACCATGGCCATCCTGTCTCCCGCTGCCGGTAGCCTGTCGGATCGCGTAGAGCCGAGAATTCTGGCAACCATTGGCATGGCGCTGACCACAGTCGGCCTGTTCTTTCTCGGCCTGTTGGATTCGGAGAGCGCTGTCTGGACTGTAGTGATCACACTATTGGCCACCGGGATCGGCTTCAGTCTGTTCTCCTCACC
>JASBUV010000035.1 GCA_030147705.1 Gammaproteobacteria bacterium | reverse complement strand
GGTGCCGGAAGCGTGGGAGCAGCACACCTTGATGGACGACAATCGCCGTGCCTTCTATGAGTACCATGCCGCCATGATGGAACCCTGGGACGGTCCTGCCGCCATGGCCTTCACCGATGGCAAGCAGATTGGTGCCACGCTCGACCGCAACGGCTTGCGCCCAGCGCGTTACATCGTGACCGAAGACGATTTGGTTGTGATGGCTTCTGAATCTGGCACATTGCCAATTCCAGATTGGCTATAGCCGGCACCATCAGAAAGATGACTGCAGAAAGTGCGATTAAGGGCAGCAGGCCGAACACATCCTTCTTAACTATCGCGAAAATGACAGTGAGATTGGGCCTCATGCGGCAAGCCTCTTGCGTGATTGCCGTGCATCGCGAATCAACACCTTGCTGATCTCGCGTAGATTCATCGGCTCGGCCTCGACTTGCACGGCGCCAAAGTGTGGTGTCAGCATCTGGCGCAGCGCATCGACGCCATTGAATTCTGTTTCGATAAACCGGAGCAGGTGTCCCTCTATCTCGGGAGCGATCCAGCTCTCTGGCATTTGCGCAGGCAGATTTTTCTGCGCAGAGAGCGTCACGTAAACGTCTCGGAATCGATCATGCAGCGATTCGATAGACTCCTGAAACGAGAGCATGCCTTTATCCATAAAGGCGATATGAGAAGTGAAACTCTCGATCTCGGAAAGCTCATGGGAAGAGATCAGGATGGTGGTCTCCCCTGCCTGCTCCAACAAGCCGTCGACCACCTCATCGCGAGTCAGCGTATCCATGCCACTAAGCGGTTCATCGAGAATCAGTAACTTCGGGCGAAACGCCAGGCCAGCGATCAGGACGGTCTTCATGCGCATGCCGTGGGAAAGTTTGCTGAGTTGACGATTGGGCGGCAGTTCCATATTGCGGCGCATAAAGTCTTCCAACCCCCGATCCCAATTCGGATAGAGCGCGCGCAGATAGTCAAAGTACTGGGCAATCGTGAGCCTTTCCGGCAGTTCCTGATTCTCAGAGACATAGCCGATGTACTGAAAATCTTCCGGGGCCAGCTTGCGTGATTCCTTGCCGAGTACTCTGGCAACGCCCGAGCTCGGCTGCAGTATGTTAACCAGCGTGCGCATGGTGGTCGTCTTGCCGGCACCATTGGTTCCGACCAGAGCAAACACCGCACCTTCCGGTACATGCAGATTGACGCTGTCCAATACCTGCACACGGCCATAGGTCTTGCACAGGTTTTCTGTTTGGATAATCACAATCAGCCTCGCCTTACTGTTTGTCGCCCGACACGATTTTCAGGTTTTGCAGGCTTTTCCAGTGGGTTTCAATGGAGTCCTGCACTTCTCCCAGCGTGACGCCAACGCGGCGCGCCTCGACCACCAGCTGCTCGACTTCCTGATCCAGCAGGCGCTGACGATCACCGCTGCGCGCCTGCGGCGGCTCGGCAACGGTCGTACCGCGTCCCGGACTGGAGACCAGCCAGCGCTCCTGAATCAGATGCTGAATGACCTTGTGTGCCGTGTTGGGATGAATTTTCAGATCCTTGGCCAGTGCACGCACCGAGGGGAAGGCATCCCCCGGTTTCAGCGCGCCGCCGAGTATCGCCTTGGTGGAAGCAAAGACCACTTGATCAAAAATGGACTGCCCCGATTTCGGATTGAGTTTGAATGGTGTCATATCTGTAGTGTGACACTAGTATCAGAATTGTCAAAGCTTATTTTTTGTTATTCATATTTCCCAACAAGATCAGCGGCTTACGCAATAAGGCGCGCGATGACAATGGGTTGTGACAGCTCACAGCGACCACTGCCTCTCCCTGCAAATTACCCAGCCTGATTCTACTAGCACAAAAAAGCCGGAGAGTATTTCACTCCCCGGCTTTCAGGGCAGCTGTTTGACAGCTGCTTACGTCACCAGACTGGATCAGGAATCGATATCGAAACGATCCAGCTGCATAACCTTGGTCCAGGCCGCAACGAAGTCTTCAACGAAGTCTTCTTCCGCATCGTCGGCTGCGTAGAATTCGGAGACTGCACGCAGCTCTGAATTCGAACCGAAGATCAGGTCGACCGGTGTTGCGGTCCACTTCACGTCACCGGAATCACGATCGCGACCCACATAGATGCCTTCATCGCTGGGCGAACGGCTCCACTGCGTGGACATATCGATCAGATTCACGAAAAAGTCGTTGGTCAATGTACCTGGACGATCAGTGAACACGCCGTGTTCACTACCATCCGTATTGGCGTTCAGTGCGCGCAAGCCACCAACCAGTACAGTCATCTCCGGGATGGTCAGCTCAAGCAGCACTGCTTTCTCGACCAGCATCTCTGCAGGTGAACGCGCGGCTGCGCTTGAGTAGTAGTTGCGGAAGCCATCGGCCGTTGGTTCGAGCACCGAGAATGACTCAACATCGGTCTGCTCCTGACTTGCATCTGTGCGACCCGGCACCACTGGCACGTCGACTGCAACTCCAGCTTGCGCAGCTGCCTGCTCGATTGCCGCCGCGCCCGCCAGCACAATGACATCAGCCAGTGAGACTCGCTTGTTGCCTGACTGTCGGCTATTGAATGCCTGCTGTACTGCTTCCAGTTCAGCCAGCACATTGCTCAGCTCAGCTGGACTGTTTGCAGCCCAGTTGTTCTGTGGCGCGAGACGCACGCGGGCACCATTGGCACCACCGCGCATATCGGTTCCGCGATAGCTGGATGCAGAAGCCCAGGCAGTACGGACCAATTCAGATACCGAAAGCCCTGTGCCGAGAATATCGGACTTAAGTTGCTCCGCATCAGCTGCGGTAATCAGCTCATGATCAACGGCTGGAACGGGATCCTGCCATAACAGCTCTTCATCAGGTACCAGGTCTCCCAGATAACGGGATGTTGGCCCCATGTCGCGATGGGTCAGCTTGAACCAGGCGCGGGCAAAGGCATCTTCAAACTCTTCCGGATTCTCCAACCAGCGGCTGGTGATCTCGCGATAAGCTGGATCAACCTTCAATGCCAGGTCTGTAGTGAACATCATCGGCGCGTGGCGTCTGGTTGGATCGTGGGCATCCGGAACGAGATTGGCAGCCGCGCCATTCGCTGGCTCCCACTGGATCGCACCCGCAGGGCTGCGAGTTTGCACCCATTCGTAATTGTAGAGGTTTTCCAGATAGTTATGGGTCCAGGCTGCGGGATTGACTGTCCAGGCGCCCTCCAGACCACTGGTAATGGTGTCCGCACCATTGCCACTGCCGTAACTGCTCAGCCAGCCCTGGCCCTGAGCTTCAATGCTCTCCGCTTCAGGCTCGACACCGACATAGTCAGCAGGCGAGGCAGCACCGTGTGCTTTACCGAAAGTATGTCCGCCGGCGACCAGTGCGATTGTCTCTTCATCATTCATCGCCATGCGACCGAACGCCTCGCGCATCGCATTTGCTGCTGCTTGCGGATCAGGATTACCGCCGGGACCTTCCGGATTGACGTAGATCAGACCCATCTGAGTAGCGCCGAAAGGATGGTTCAGTTCGCCCTGGGCATTGCGACGATCAGCCGCCAGCCATTCACCTTCAGGGCCCCAGTTCACGTCATCGGGTTGCCAGGCATCTTCACGACCACCGGCGAAACCGAAGGTTTCGAAGCCCATCGAGTCCATGGCTACTGTGCCAGCCAGGATAATGAGGTCAGCCCAGGAAATTGCGCGGCCGTATTTCTCTTTGATTGGCCACAGCAAACGATGCGCTTTATCGAGATTGGCGTTATCAGGCCAGCTGTTCAGGGGCGCGAAACGCTGCAAGCCACCATCGGCGCCGCCACGACCATCGATGGTGCGGTAGGTGCCGGCGCTGTGCCAAGCCATGCGAATGAAGAATGGGCCGTAGTGACCGAAGTCAGCGGGCCACCAATCCTGGGACGTGGTCATCAGCTCGGTGAGATCAGCAATCAAGGCATCCATGTCGAGGCTGTTGAATGCTTCAGCGTAATCGAAATCTTCGCCCAGCGGATTGGACGTAGCGGAATTTTGTCGCAGGGGTTCGAGATTGAGGCGATTAGGCCACCAATAGTCATTGCCCGGAGGGGCACTGCTCTGGGCCTGCACGCCCACCGATACGAGCGGTGACAGACCGACCGCCAATACCGTTGCCAGTGTGATTGATTTTCTTAACATGAGAATGGGCTCCTGAAATTAGCCTGACAATTCGTGTCTCGCCGCATAAAGCCGCCGAGCAGGAATTGCCTGCATGGGTTACACGAAACAGGGGTAGCGAGGCTCTCTCGCAGCCATCTCTGCTTCTTTTCTTCCCTTGCCTATCCTCAAAGGAGTTTTTGCTTTGGTGGTAGTTTGCGTTCTTCACCCCGGCCCCCAGACCGGAGAAATGCGCACGAATGTCATGGCATTCACGTACCAATTGGCAGCAAGAGTAGAGTGGGAATGATTCTCAGTAAAACGAATAATTTCGATGGGGATGATCGGAAATTTCGAATGATAAGCACATGCCAAAACGGCGGGATCGCCCGTCATTAGTAGTTCAGGAGATGCTCAGGCTGGTCGTAGTTAGAGGTGGACAACTATGAGAAGCAGGCAATTGAATGCCCGCACCGTACTACTTACCGTACTACTTACCGTACTACCAACCGTACTACTATGAGTACAACTGACACAGCAGATACAGATTCCACGAGCCAGGATCCCCTCCGGGATTTTCGGCAGGGAACGCTCGACCGAATGGCGCTGATCGGCTATCCGTTCATCGTGCCTTTTGGTCTCTGGCACCTGTATTCCGGCAACTATGCCGTTGGCGGCCTGATGCTGCTGATCTCTGCTACGATCGCATTTCGCTCCATTCGCGGTTACGACAACGATTACGATGCCTTTCTCGCCTGGCTGCTCACGATCGAGCTGCTGGTTGCGATGTTTTTCGGCTATGCCTCAGTGGGCGTTCCGGCGACGTACTGGAGCTACCCATTATTCTTCGTCATCATTTTTCTCTGGCCCCGAGAGCAATCAGGGCCCAGCATTATCGTCAGCCTTGCCGTACTGCTACCAGCTGCGTATTACTATCTCGATCAGGAAGTCGCCATCCGCTTGAGTATCACTCTCGTGCTGTTCTGCTATATGGGCTATCAGCTCGTCGGGATCCTCATCCGCATGCAGGATAAACTCGAGCGCCAGGCCATGTGCGACCCGCTCACAGGCGCCTACAACCGCCGCCAATTGAACAGGTCGCTCGAGCAGGCGAACGAAGAGGTCAAACGCGGATACGGGCCCATCAGCCTGGTCGCGATGGACATTGATAATTTCAAATCGATCAACGATACCTTCGGACACAAGGCCGGCGATATCGTTCTCAAGAATCTCGTGAATGTATTACATGCAGAACGACGTAAACTCGATACGGTGTT
>JASBUV010000033.1 GCA_030147705.1 Gammaproteobacteria bacterium | reverse complement strand
TGACTTTTGATTCCATTTTGGTTCACCGTTTCCGCAAAGATTTCTCAACGAATCTATGACAATAGTTTTCAGTGTAAGCCGCTTTCGAAAATAGATCGATTGCTGTGATGCGATAGTTCCGGTTCACTGACATCGAAGCTTTTGATTGCCACGGCTGCGCACCATGCTTCACCGGGATTTATAGGGCTGGGTGGGTAATTCTCCGAACTATTTGGTTCAATAACCTTCCCCTGATATTCGGTTCGTGGATCGGGTTTTAATGCGATGTTGTCGCACGGGTTTCTGTTGTGCTCGAACAGATTGCTGAATTCAAAATTTGGCCCGGTCGAAGGAGTAATAATCAGCTCTGGTAGTTCTGCTCTTGAATCAGGTTTTGGGTAGCAGCCGACGAGAACAAAGGCAACTAAAGTGACACTGGTAATTATCTTGTTCAAACTCTCCCCCGGGCCAACTGACCTATTAAAGAGCTAACTATCTATGAATGGGCACGTAATAAAATCTTTATTGAGTTAATGAGGAGTGCCATTCACACCAAAGAGCTAGATATCATGGCTGTGTATTGACTCATCACGAACTAAACCCGGCCGCTTCCAAGCAGCAATTTCGATACGTTGCCCTCGCACTTGTAACTCATGATAAAAAGATAAGGAGCCAAGAACATGATCCCGCCAAAAAAGCCGCAAACTGCCAGGGCCCAGGCTAATGGAGTGAATCCGTTTCGCCAGGCCAGCCAGGATGCGGACAGAATCAGGAAGCCCATAAAATCGGTATTGAACTGACCGGGCCATGTCATTGCTGCCATATCTCCAAAGAATATTGGAAACAGACTCCACCCGTGGTTCATGCCAACTATTGCAGTGTAGATCGCCAGGTAGGAGAAGATCGCGACCAACAGTGTTCTGAATATCAGCATTGTATTCTTCTTTTAGCAGGCAAGGATATTGTTTAGATTGAAACGCCCATTGTTAATGGGATCGGTGTGAGCCGGGTCCTTTATTGAACTGATTGTCATGTTGCGTAACCATATTCATGTTCTTGAGCTAAGTTGTACGGATACTCTCTTCTGACCTTTCTTTCCTAGCTTCATGTCGGTTACTTTGTAGACTTGCCCATTCTTGTCGTAGGTAGTCCATTCACCCACCTGAATGCCGTCTTCAAAGTTTCCTGATCTCAGTTTAGTTCCATCTTTTCGGAACCACTCCCAGTATCCTGTAGGTGTATCGCCGATAACCTGACCTTTAGCCCAGAGAGATCCATCCTTGTGATGTTGTTCGAAGGATTTAGCCTTTTGATTCATCTATTGCACTTTTCACAATGGCTGCGAAGCAACATAGAATTTAGTTAATGGGACAAGCCACGAAGTGGCTGTTCCCAATTGAACGATCAGATGTTGCGCCGGATTACGCCCACGCTAATGCCCTCAATCGAGAAATGCCGGTCGCGCATATCCACTTCGATCGGTGCGAATTCGGAATTCTCGGCAATCAAATTGACTCGATACTTGCTGCGACAGGTCTGCAGGCGCTTCACTGTTACCTCGTCGTCGATTCTGGCCACGATAATATCGCCGTTATTGGCACGATCGGTCTTGTGTACCGCCAGCAGATCATCCTCATAAATGCCGATGTCGATCATACTGGTGCCTTTGACGGTGAGCAGGTAATCGGCTCTGGGCTGGAACATGTCCGGCGGAATATCCAGATGGTCGTCGATGCATTCGGCAGCCAGCAGCGGGCTACCCGCGGCAACCTGGCCGATAATCGGCAGGCCCAGTTGTTCACTAATGGGCAGGCGAATACCCCGTGAAGTACCGGCCATCATCTCGATGGCACCCTTGCGGGCGAGGGCACGCAGGTGTTCCTCGGCGGCATTCGGTGATCTGAAGCCCATCTCCTGGGCGATTTCCGACCGGGTAGGCGGAAAACCGGTGTCCTGCAGATATTCCTTGATGTAGTCCAGGATCTGCTCCTGACGCGGTGTCAGCTTGTTCATAGAGGAGTCCTCAGTTTTCGGTACTGTAATTATATACAGTTATCTGCCGATGGCAATCAAGCTTGAGAGGGCAGGGAAAAATGATTCGGGATTGCACGATTTTGATAAGGGGGAGACATGAGGGTGTTGCAGGACCGTGAGCGGCAGGGATGCCGCGACCGAGCCTCCAGGGATGGATTTACGGCGTGTCCTGTAACACCCTCATGGCTTCCCCTGGACACAGAGTTCGGGCGTGATATTGCCTAAGCTAAAGTACGGTAGCTGTTCAGTTCTTACTTTGCAGGTGGTCGGGTTTTGGCGTTTCCTGATTTATTAACGCGATATCTGGAAATCGTCACCCAGATCCAGGTCCATCAGATCGGGTTCGATATCGGACAACACGCCTGAGAAATTCTCCGGCACGAAGGCCTGGTCGCTGTCGGTGCTGTCTTCGATGTTGAGTTCGTAGGGGGTGCGCCAGTCTTCGGGCGCTTCGGCGGGGGATAGATAGAGTTGTCGCCAGGTTGCAGAATCGTATTCACCGACCTCGCCATCCACCATTTGGATCTCAATGGTGCCACCATCGTCATCGATTGCGACGACTTCAAAAAGGCTTCCGCTAACGACATCCTGATACCAGGCGGAAACTTCCGGGACGAGAGTGTTCATGGCCGTGCCTCCGTCTTACTGACGACTTGCGACTTCTGCTACTGGGTTTCTCCTGATTCCTGTAGGTAGTAAAGCTCCTGTGCGTCGCGTTTTGCGACGACTCGAGGCTTACTATAGATAAGAAAGACGCCGAATTGAAAGCAATTTCGATCACGAAAATGTAACAAGCTGAGTAGTGGAGTTAACTGCAATCGCTAACTATCTGAACCGTGGTGAGATGTGCTTTTGCCGAGCAGAATCTTATTTGTGATAATTCGCCGACTTAATCGTGGACAGGCGCTATGCAATCGAACTCTCAGGCTTACGGGCCACTCATGCTTGATCTGAAAGGCTGCGAATTGCGTGCAGAAGAGCGCGATTTGCTGCAATCGGGCAGCGTTGGTGGCGTGATTCTCTTTACCCGCAATTATCGCGAGCCAGCGCAGCTGGCAGACTTGATCGCTGCCATTCGCGAAGCGAACGCTAACCTGATAATTGCCGTAGATCAGGAGGGTGGCCGGGTGCAGCGTTTCCGGGACGGCTTTACCCGTCTACCGGCCCTACACGATTTGGGTGAGATTTATCGGCAATCACCTGAGGAAGGGGCCGTATTGCTCCGTCAGGCCGCGTGGTTGATGGCGGCGGAACTGCTGCAGTTCGACATCGACATCAGCTTCGCGCCCGTGCTCGATCTTTACAATGCTGCTAGTCAGGTGATTGCGGAGCGTGCCTTCTCGGCCGAGCCTGCCGAAGTGATCGCCATGGCGACACACTATATAGCAGGGCTTCACGAGGCCGGCATGTGCGCTACCGGCAAGCACTATCCGGGGCATGGCACGGTGGTTGCCGACTCCCATGTTGAGCTGCCAGTCGACGAGCGGCCGGCGGAGGCAATCCTGAACTCAGACTATCGGGTGTTCGCAGGTCTCACGGATGTGCTCGATGCCGTGATGCCCGCGCATGTTCGCTATCCGGCGCTCGATGAGCAGTGCGCCGGTTTTTCGCGCTACTGGCTGCAGGAGAAGCTGCGTACCGAATTGCAATTTACCGGTGTTATTTTCAGTGATGATCTCACCATGAGTGCTGCGCATTCGGTAGGTGGGATCGAGAAGCGCATGGAACTCGCATTCGCCGCAGGTTGCGATATGGTGCTGGTCTGCAACGACCCGGTGACGGCGGCCAAAGCAGCAGACTGGCTGGAACGTAACAACGTCGGTGGCAGCGAGCGTCTGGCAACGCTGCGTGCCTTGCCAGGAAGTGATTTTTCGGATTTGCAGAACCACTCACAGTGGCAAGTCGCACGCGGGGCGATCGACGCGATGTATGATCTGGATGACAGTATTGAAGTGCTTTAGGAACAATCAATGGATTCAATAGCAGAACTTTTTTCTTTAGAGACGCTGAGCAGCCTGGGCTGGGAAGTTGAGCTCTTTGTCGTAGTAACACTGACGCTGGTGGCAAGAATCATTGCCATGCGTTTTCTGAGTGTGATGGAGCGGCAGTTTGCCAAAACTTCGAACACCTGGGACGACGCTCTGTTCGAGGCGGCGCGCACCCCGTTAAGCTGGTTCATTCTGATCATGGGCTTGCTCTGGGCAGTGGATATCTCGGAGGGCTATGTCGATCTGGCGTTGTTTGCGGAAGCAAACCTGAATACGGCACGCCAGCTAACGCTGATCACGTTGACGATGCTGTTCTTCTGGCGCTTTATCACTGAAGTCGAGCGGAGTCTGATTAAAAAGTTCGACGCGGCACCTGCAGAAGAGAACCGTATCGATCCAACCACGGCCAGCGCACTGGCCAAGCTGCTTCGGCTTTCGGTAGTCATTTCTGCCGCGTTGATCGCACTGCCAACACTCGGGATCGAGATTACCGCGTTACTCGCCTTCGGGGGCGTGGGCGGCATCGCGATTGGCTTTGCGGCCCAGGATTTGCTGGCGAACTTTTTTGGCGGACTGATGATCTATCTGGATCGACCGTTTGCTATCGGCGACTGGATTCGTTCGCCAGATAGAGAGATTGAGGGCACGGTAGAACACATTGGGTGGCGATTGACGGTGGTCCGCACTTTCGACAAGCGGCCGCTGTATATTCCCAATTCGGTGTTTACCAAGCTGGCGCTGGAAAACCCGTCGCGCATGAAGAATCGTCGCATCAAACAAACCATCGGCATTCGTTACAAGGATGCAGACAAGATGGCGGCTATCGTGAGCGACGTGAAGGCCATGCTGACTGCCCATCCCGATATCGATACCAGCCAAACCCTGATTGTGAATTTCGATACCTATGGCGCCAGTTCGCTGGACTTCTTTATTTATACCTTTACCAAAACTGTCAACTGGATTGAGTTCCACAAGGTGAAGGAAGATGTGCTGTTAAAGATTATCGATATCGTTCACAGTCACGGCGCTGATTTCGCGTTCCCCACGCGAACTCTGGACGGACTAGAAGTATTGCGTCAGGGAGCCTCACAGGGTGGAGCGGCCGACTAAGATGGCACGTGATAAGTGTTGGCACAGCGCATGACTGGAGAGCGATGCTGATGGCGAGCAAGGAGACAAAGCAGCCACCCATGACTGCAGCGCTGGCTGAAGAGGTCCGGGGCAGGTCCAGATTGTTGTACAGCGCAGAGCAGGTCGAAACGGCGCTGGATAGCATGGCGATCGCTATTGCAAAAGATCTGTCCAACTCCAATCCGATAATGCTCTCGGTAATGACCGGCGCGTTCATAACGAGCAGCGAGTTGGCACTGCGCCTCAAGTTCCCCCTCGAGGTCGATTACGTGCATGCGAGCCGTTATGGTGATGCCACGCGTGGAGGCGAGCTGGAGTGGCATCGTGAACCCGCACTGAGCCTCAAGGGCAGAACGGTATTGCTCGTTGATGATATTTTTGATCAGGGGGCGACCATCGCTGGCATCGCGGACTATTGCGAGAAGCAGGGTGCCAAGCAAGTGCGAGTCGCCGTACTGGTAGACAAGAAGCATGATCGCAAATTGACCGAGCTGCGCCCCGACTATGTGGGCCTCAGTATCGAGGATTACTATATTTTCGGCTACGGGATGGACTATCGCGGATATCTGCGAAATAGCGCAGGCATCTACGCGGTCGATGACGCGGATTACTGATTCATTATCCAAGACGGCTGATTACTTGCTTCTGGTTTCTCACTTCCCACGACCCATTACCGCAATTATTCTGCCGACTGCCATTCAACCAGTCGCGGCAGTGCGGTCAAATACAGCGCCATTCTTATCGGTCGGTCTTCCACTGCGCTAAACAACTTGCGATAACGCTCCAGCTGCGGCGCGTATTCTTGCAGTTGTTGTGTGACAAACTCATCCTCGGTCTGGCCTGCATGGGGCTGTGAGGTTTTGTAATCGACAATCCAGCGTGTGCCTGACTCATCTACCAGTGTGCGATCAATTTTGTGCTCGCTGATGTGCCCATGCCGCGTCGAGATGAGGCTCAGCTCGCTTTGCGCCTGCTCATTGTTCATAGCGAACAGCCATGCGCTTTCAGTATCGGTCACGCAGGTTTCGAGCGTGGCTTTCATCTGCGCGATCTTCTGCTCGATTTCCCCACTCTCGAGGTCCAGTCGTTGCAGCATTGTTTGCCAGTACGTTCTCAGCTGACCGACGAGGATCGAAATGCGATTGCCAGGCGCATCATCTGATTGGCTGGCGGTGAACAGTTCCAACGCCTCATGGACAAGCGTGCCCATCACGCTGGCGAGTCTCTCGCCGCTGATGGAATCATGACTAAAGCTGAGCTGATCCTGTGATGGCTCGGCGAGTGAAGCAGTAACTGGCTGTAGGGCTGCTGAGATTACGCCTAGTTCATATTCCGAGAGCTGTATGGGCTCGTTGAACCGTCGATAGGTATCAGCTTTATCGCTACTGAGATTGTCGCCGGTGTCTGTTGTAGCAGAATCGCTGTTGCTGCAGCTCACTAATTCGATGTGGTCGCTCTGTTCTTCAAGCTGCGGCCAGATTTTGGCCAGGAGCGAATCGCTGCCGGGTTTTCTAAGTGCGGTACCAGAACCCACTTCTGTGCTCTCACCTTTGCCTCCTTTGCTCTCATCGATAGCCACCCGTCCAAACAGATGTGCTGACTTGATTGCGCGCGTCACTGCGATGTAGAGCAGGCGGGTGCTCTCAAGCGATTCTTTGAGCTGTTTTTCGTTCTTGAGATAAGAATAAAGTCGTGTGTCGTCGTCACCGGCGGCGGAGAGAGAGCCGAGAAACAGTCGCGGCACGCCATCGGCATTGAGCCGCTCATGCCAGAGCAACAAGCTCTTGGCGTCCATGCCGCCGCTTTTCTGTGTTAGCGCCGGGAGGATGACGTGGTCATATTCCAGACCCTTGGCCTTGTGCATGGTAAGCAAGTGCACTGTGCCGGATTCGGTTTGGTTCTGCGCCTGCGCAGATGAAGGCACGTAGGTATTGCGCAGCTTCTCTTCGAAGCGCGCGAAGTTATCCAGGCTTTCTGCGGTTTCCTGTTCGCGTAACAACTGCAGGTAGCGACGTGCACACTCTATCTCAACCTGCGAGTCACAACAGGCTGGTCCACGTAACAAGGTCCAGACTGCTTCGATCAGTCGGTGCAGACTCACGCGCGACCGATAGCGCATGCCGTAGTCCAGTATGGCGATCACTGGCTCAAGGCGCCTCCAGTTCTCAGCTCCGCAAAGTTCGCGTAATGCTGAATCTTGTAACGCGCTGTAGATGCTGTTTTGCTCGGCTATTGTGCAGATAGCTTGCAAGGCACTCGTGTCGATGCCGCACCAGGGCGCGCGCAGCACCGCCAACCATGCCAGTCGATCCGCTGGATTCACTAGCGCGCGTGTGAGACTCAGCAGGTCAGTGACAACCGGTACCGTGGCCAGCCTGTCTATGTCCGTTGCTTGCCAATGGATTTTTGCGGCGCGCAGACGAGGAATAAGAGGTTCGAAATGCGGGCGGCTTCTGACCAGCACAGCGATGTCAGCCCCCGGGTCACTGGCTTGCAATTCCTGAATGCGTTTGACGATCAGTTCCGCTTCGTAGTCCCGTGCCAGTTCTTTGCTTTGTGTATCGTACGTCACCAGGGTGGTGCGCACGCCAAAGTGAGGCAGTTCAGGGTTGCTCGCCTCAGAGGCGGAATAGGGAACCGCACCGCGCGACGAATTGGCTTGTTCCGGGAACGCACTCGCGAAAACCGAGTTGACCCAGGCAACCACTTTTTGCTGCGAACGAAAGTTTGCTTGCAGCGTGAGCGGTTCCAGATGGATGTCATTGATTCCGCGTTCCCGGACGTCCAGATAGATGCCAACATTGGCATCCCTGAATCCGTAACAGGACTGCATGGCGTCACCAACCAGAAACAGGGTGCGACCGTCGCCGTTCTGCCAGCCCGCAGTGAGTTGTTTCAATAGCCCGAGTTGCACTTTCGACGTGTCCTGAAACTCATCCACAAGAATGTGTTGCAAGCGATGATCCAGCGCGAGTGCGATGTCGGTCGGTTCCTGTTCGCTGCCCAACGCCGCGAGAGCGGCAGCGCTGGTCTGTGGGTGGTCGATTATGCCGAAGCGGCGAAACGAAAGTTGCAACTCCTTGGCGAGGTCTGCCAACACATTCAGTAGGGCGGTGAGAAATTGCCACTGATCTGATTCGATTTGGCTATCCGGCAAGGTGCGCAGTTCCGCCAGTAATTGTCGTAATTGTTCCTGCTCAGTCAGCTCTGCTAGCAGCTCGGTCATCTGCTGTTTGTTCAGGCTGGCGGTGTCGCCTTTCTTGCCGGGAGGAAATCCGGATTTGACGTTTACCTGTTTGCGCCAGGTATCACTCTTTGTGAGCAAGGCTTCGGTGACCTGCAGCCAGTCAGCAAGCCCTTCGCTTGAACATGCTGGCCAATCAGTCATCGGTACATAGTCGCTGCTTTTCGTGTCATCCGCTTCGTGCAGATTGCCCAGCGCATAATCGATCAAGGGCAGCAATGTGTGTGTGTAAGCACTGATCTCTGCGTGAGTAGCAAACAGGGTCTCTTCAATCAGCTCCTGAAGATTGGCGAGCAGGTAGCTGCGTGCTTCGTCTGGCGAGCCGCCCAGTTCCAGAATATAGCTGAGCCACTGGTCTCGCTTGTAGAGTAGTGAAACCAGTAATGTCTGGGCCCGGTTTCGGTCGTTGTCCAGGTGTCGCAATAATTGTTCGATGTTGTCGGCAATGGCGTGCTCACTGTCGAGTTTGGCAAGCGTGTTTTCCACTGCATCGACAAAGCAGGGTTCGACGTCATCGCTAACAGTTGGGTTGCCACCAATCTGGGACAGTACCGGGAGCTGTGCTGCGAGATAATGGCAAAAGCTGTCGATGGTCTGTACGCGCAGACGAGATGGATTTTCCAACAGACGCCAGCCCAGTTCTTCATTACGGTCGAGAACCTGCCGGCCGGTGTTGTAGCGTTGCTGCTCCAATGGGTTATCGAATGGGATCTGGCCGCCGTCGGTGTGTGCCGCACTTTGTTCGTGCACTTTGCGCAGCAGATTCAGTATCCGCGCACGCATCTCGCTCGCCGCTTTGCGGGTAAACGTAATTGCCAGTACCTCTTCAGGCTGATCACAGATTGCCAGCAATTTGAGATAGCGTAGTGTAAGCAGCTCTGTTTTGCCCGAACCAGCAGGGGCCTGCACGATATAGGATGAACTGACATCAAGCGCCAGTTCACGATGTTCCTGATCGACCAGTCTGGCGCTACTCATCGACTGTATCCTCTTCAATCAGCTCGCTTTGCCCGGAAGCTTGTCGCTTTTCCTGTATGCGGCAAAGCGGTTCAAGGCCACAAAACGTGCAAGTCGAAGGGCCGTTAACCGGATCGACTGCGACGTGCCCCTGAATGAACTCATCGGCAAGCCTGCGCACATTGCTGGCAAAGAAGTCGTTGAGTTCAGCCCAACTCTTGTCGTTCTGCTTTATCTGCTCAACCGGTACCAGCGAGCGGTGAAAATTATTGTGTTCGGCCAGGCCTGAGTATTCGATGCTTGCGACGTTAACATGGGCGAGACACAGCGAAGATACTGCTTCGGTAAAGCTGTCGGAGCTTGCAACGGCGTAGACTGGCAACTGCATGTCTTCGCTGCGCTCGAGCAGCCAGCTTGCCGGGCTGGCGGTTTTCTTGCCTGTCTTGTAATCAATAATAGCCAGACTGTTATCAGCCAGTTGGTCGATTCGGTCGATGCGCAGATTGAGCTGCAAGGTGCGATGCTGCCACTTGATGTTGGCTTCGTTGGCGGTGACTGTGAAGGGCGCGCGTTCCAACTCCTGCTCCAGGAAGCGACGCAGCAATGCCGTGAGTCGCTGTAGCTCGATACCGCGATAGCGAACCGCCATGACATCGCGGTGCTTGCGATACAGAAAATCCACAGCAACTTCGGCGGCAGCATGACAAACGCTTTCCAGCTGCTCGTCATTCATTGCTTGCAGCTGCTCGAGTCCCGAGATTTCCTTATAGAGAAATTCCAGCGCTCCGTGGATAGCAGAGCCGCGATCGCGCGCATTCAAGCCATTCTCGAATTCCTCGAGTTGCCGGATCTGCAGTCGGTAGTTGGCAAACGCACGAAATGGGCAGGCCGCCTGATCAGAGATAATGCCGTGCCCTCCGCTCACTGAATTCCCGGTTGT
>JASBUV010000031.1 GCA_030147705.1 Gammaproteobacteria bacterium | reverse complement strand
GCAGAGCCCGAGAAAATGCAGAGACTCAACGGTAGGCCAACCCCACGGACTGTTCATAAACGCATAGACGCCGCTGTCATGAGCGAACTGGAGTAGCGCCTGTTCCAATTGGGGTCTCGCGAGCATGAGCTAGTAAAACCTCGAGGCCAACAGAACGGAATGGGTGTAGGCGAGAAAGCGCCCTGCGAAAAGTACGACAACCCACAATGCCAGAAGCGCGACGCCCCGACGGGAGGCATTCAGAATCAGACTCTCGTTACGCAGGGCGAGCTGCTGCACCTGCCGGAAGATGAGCAGGGCGAGGCTCAGCGCAGCAAGCTTGAGATAGAAAACCGGGTTGCTGAGCGCCTTCGCCGGATAGGCCAGCAACAGGGTCAGACCGGAAACGAAAATAAGCAACACGCCCGCCCAGTGCAACCGGTAATAGGGACGGAAGGCGGCGAGAGAGAACTGCGGTGTAACTCCCAACAGGCGCAACGCCAGAGCGACATTGATACCCACCACGATCGCCATGGCCAGGGAGTGGAGAGCGAGCGATGAGAAGAACGCCAGCCCGGATTCACGCAGCCAGATGCTCAAGGCGGTCTCTTCGAGCCGGGCGAGTAGAGTTAACACCGGTTTCCCTGTTCCATTGGTCGTTCTCCTTGCGGGGCTGTACACGCCCTGGTCAGCAGGGGCTCTGCCTGCCGTTGAATCGGCGCTGTCCCGTGGCAGAAAGAGCGAATTGCTGTGCTAGACTGGCAGCAGCCAGCTGACAACGTCTGGCCAGCGATAATAACAAGGCTGGCTTCCGGGGCCTATGCAGCCCAGCTCGCGTCTGTCGTGCAGATCCGTACATTGATGGCAGTAAGCACGGGTGGCCGTAGAGACAGATGACGAAGACGCATGTGCTTGCTAGCAAGTTCCATGCTCAGCACCGGAACTGCTCAGCGGAAAGTATTGAAGAAAACAACAAGAAAGCACAAAACAAGAAAACCAAAAACAAGAAAATAAAAAGAATCTCACGCTTGAGGGAGACCGAAATATGCTCCGTAAGATGTTGTTAGTTAAAGCGATATTCCTCACTCTGGTCATGCTGCCGATCTCACCAGTCAATGCCCAGGACATTCCCCGTACAGCCGATGGCAGGCCCGATTTCAATGGTCTCTGGCAGGCCCTGGGTGCTGCGCACTGGAGTGTCGAGCCAGCCGCTGCCGATTTTCCGCCTTTACCCGTGCTGGGGGCATTCGGTGCATCACAGGCAAGTGTTGGAGTAGTAGTCGGAGGTGAGATTCCCTACACCCCGGAAGCGCGCGCTCAGCAGCAGGCCAATGCCGCCGACTGGCTCTCGCTGGACCCGCTGGTAAAGTGTTATATGCCGGGTATCCCGCGGGCCAATTACCTGCCGTTTCCTTTTCAGATTGTGCAGTCCCCGGAACACCTGATCTTTGCCTACGAATTTGCCAGTGCGAGTCGCATCGTCTACGTTGATCGTCCCGATTTTGAGGCGCCAGTCTTCTCCTGGATGGGCCATTCCCGAGCCCACTTCGAGGGCGATACGCTGGTCATCGACGTGACTGATCAGGTGCCCGATACCTGGCTGGATCATGCCGGCAACCATCACAGCGATGCACTGCGCGTCACCGAACGCTATACCCACCGCGGACCCGATGTGATCATCTACGAAGCCACGCTCGAGGATCCGAACACTTATACCCGGCCCTGGACCATGCGTATGCCTCTGTATCGCCGCCTGGATGAAAATGCGCAACTGCTCGAATTCAAGTGTGTCGAATTCACAGAAGAACTGATCTATGGTGAGTACCGCAAACAAGAGGAGTAGGCGAGTGCAGGCAAAGGGAGTCTTACCATGGAATTGCTGATGGATCTCAGCACTATCACCTGGGCGCTCATCATGGCCATGCTGGTGCTGATCGCCTATTTCCACGGCCCCAGTTTCTCCCAGCAAACGGTCCGTAGCGCGCCGTCGATTTTGACCAGCTTCGGTATCTTCGGCACCTTCCTCGGTATCGCCTTCGGTTTGATGCAGTTTGACAGCGCGGATATCGAGGCGAGCGTGCCGCTGATGATCGATGGTCTCGGTGTGGCAGTATGGTCTTCTGTCACCGGCATACTCGGCGCGTTAAGCATCCGCCTGCGTGCTGCCTTGCAGTCGATACATGGCTCCGCTTCCAGCAACACAGCTCAGGCTACCGTGAGTGATCTCAACAATGCGATTATGGCGCTCAATGAAAATCTTGATCTTCTGCGTCAGGAGAGCAGGGCAGATGCTGCGAGCTTGCTGGAATCCAATCAGCGCTACCGACAGGACATGGTCTCTGCGAATAGTGAAGCGCTGACTCTCGCCATCGAATCAGTCATGCGCGATTTTAATGGCCGGATCGAAGTGCAGTACGGTGAGAATTTTCAGAAGTTTAATGAATCGCTCGGCCAGCTTTTGCAATGGCAGCAATCCTATACCGGGCAACTCGATAAAATGTTGCAGGCGCAGCAGTCCAGTATCCAGGTGATACAACAAGCTGGCGATTCCTATGAGCAAATGCTGGAGCACTCGCGCGATTTCAATCGGGTTGCGGCCTCGCTGGGTGAATTGCTGAGTGGGCTGGAGCAGCAGACTCGTAATCTGGAAGGGTATCTGTCCGGCTTGTCGGGCCTTGTTGGACAGGCCTCGGAAGGCCTTCCTGCGCTGGCAGAGTATGTCAGTGAGTTAACTGTCAAACTCACTGCCAGCATCGAAGAGAACAATGCCAGTGTCACGCAACTGCTCAGTCAGGCGGCGCGCGATATTTCGGCGACAGTGAGCGAAGTGAATGAATCGCTCGCAGCCTCGGTCAATGCGGCGCATGGCGGTCTGGCGGAGCACGTGCAGGCGATGGCAGAAAAAACCGATGCTCAGGCCCGACGTCTCGACGAAGCCATGGAGAAAGAGCTTACCCAGGCACTGCAAACCTTTGGTTATCAGCTCACCGCGCTCTCGGAAAAATTCGTCAACGACTACATGCCTCTCACCGATCGTCTGCGCAGTATTCTGCAAATCGCAGAGCAGCAACTCGAAGCATCGCGAAACTAAGCGCCAAACTTCGCCATGACTCTTCAACACACAGATCAGCACACAGAACTGGAACAGGAAACGGAAGAGCACTGGATCGCCGTCAGCGACCTGATGAGCGGTCTGATGATGCTGTTCTTGCTGATTGCCGTGATGTACCTCGTCATCGTCGAGCGCAAGAACGACGAGATCGAAAGGGTCGTGGTGTTGTATGAGGATCTGCGCGATGAGCTATACGCCGACTTGCAGCAGGAATTTGCAGCAGACCTGCCGCGCTGGGGCGCGCAACTGGACGAAGACCTGCGCCTGCGCTTTACCAATACAGACTTGTTGTTCGAGGAAGGAGAGTCCAGCTTGCGCAGTGGCTTCGCTGAGATTCTCGCTGACTTTTTTCCGCGCTACATGACGATACTCGCATCGGAAAAATACCGCGACGATATTCTCGAGGTTCGGATCGAAGGCCACACGTCGAGTTCCTGGTCGCAGGCGGAAGACAGTGACGCAGCTTATTTGTTAAACATGGCACTTTCTCAGGAAAGAACGCGCAGCACACTGGGTTATCTTATGGAGCTTGAAGACGTGGCCCATGAGAAAGACTGGTTGCGTCAGCGTCTTACCGCGAACGGGCTGTCGTCTTCGCAGCTGATACGTTCAGCGCAGGGCGAGGAAGATCCGGATCAGTCGCGACGGGTCGAATTCGTTGTCGTGACCGATGCCGAGACGCGACTCTCAACGATACTGCAGGAAATTCGTTAGGTGGAGTTACCTGACTTCACAGAGTTCGCGCCATTCAATGGCTTGCGCGAAAAGATGGGAGCAGCTGAGCTCGGCTACTTCGAGCTGTTTGACCCTGCCGTACACCTCACTGGCAATGAACGGTCGGAGCTTGAGAGCGGGGGAATTCTGCGCCGCCTCGACGAGATAAAATTTCTTCCGGATAACACGCTGGCTATCAAGAATTCTCGGGTGCTGCTCTACAATCCTGATGAGAATTATTATCGCAGTCATCGGGAATTCCCGACCTATCACGTGGCGCGCTGCTCGCGCCTCGAGCAAAGCATGGCAGAACATGCGGACAGAGAATATCTGGTCACCACGCGTCTAGCTGAAGACTATCCTCTGCTCAAGCTACGGCCCGGTGCGGCGCAGACTTCTGACTCTGCCAATAGCGCTTCAATCAGCTCTCCACAAAACGCGTTCGCATCATCCGTTGCGCCGGTGTCACTCGTACTGCACAGCCTCGTCGTCTGCAAAGACTGTCTGCACAAGCTGCGCTATCGTGACTATGACCAGTACCGCAATCGCAAACGCGGTTACAGTCAGAGAGTTCTGGACGAATTTCGCCTGCAGGACTTTTTCAGGCTCTATCCCATGTACCCTCTGAGCTTCGGCGGGCGTCCCTCGCAGGACAAAGCCAATACTCAGTCGGATTGAGCACTGCTGCCATCAAGATCCGGCATAAAAGCGGGGATCAGTTCGTCGACGCCTGCCAGCGCAAGCAACAACAGGAATGCGGTTTGCGGGCCAACCCAGGACTCATCAGGTGCGAACCATTCATCGGGAGAGTGTGCGTCGCCGCCGTCACCGCCGCCGGCGATTGTGATGGCCGGAATGCCAAGTGACATGGGGACATTGGAATCGGTGCTGGATGTGCTGAGCTCTTCCAGTTCTATGCCCACTGTATCGAAGGCGAGGGCGGCTGCCTGAACAATCGGGCTGTCAGCTGGAGTTCGCCCAACGGGCCGATCACCAATGAGTTTGAAGGCAACACTGATCTCACCGTTATTCCAGCGCGCGTTCTCTTCGGCGACTGCCTCCAGCGCGGCTGCCTTCGCGCGTTCTTCCAGTAATGCCAACTCCTGAGGGTCATTGGAACGCATATCAATCGCGAACACGGCATCTGCGGCAATTGAGTTTACCGAAGTGCCACCCGCAACCGTGCCAACCGTAAACGTTGTCTTGGGTAAGGCGGGCGTTTCAAACTCAGCAATCTTGGCGATGGCGCGGCCCATGGCGTGAATCGCGCTGGCTAGCCCAAAGGCGCCAAAGGAGTGGCCGCCCGGCCCGCTGAACTGGAATTCAAAGCGGCGGCTCCCGGTGCCAGCCAGAGTAATTCTTCGCAGGCGCACACCGTCGATGGAGACGAAGCCATCGATTTCGGGGAAGTCCCGGAATAGCGCTTTCACGCCGCGCAGATCGCCACGACCTTCTTCGCCGACATTGCCTGCGAAGATGATGTCGCCTTCGGTTTCGATGCCGCTACTCTGCAGCGCTTCCAGCACGGACAGCAAGGCGGCGAGACCGCGGGTATCATCACCTATGCCCGGCGCGTAATAGCGTCCACCACGCAGCTCCACGGAGACATCAGTTCCCTCAGGAAACACGGTATCCAGATGCGCCGCGATCAGGATGGTTGGCCCATTGCCGGTGCCGCGGCGAATGCCGATCGCATTGCCTTCGCTATCGATGTAGGCGTCTTCCAGTCCGCGAAAGCGCAACTGTTCAACAAAATATTCGGCGCGTTCCTGCTCCAGAAAGGGCGGAGCGGGAATTTCGGTCATGCGCAGCTGTTCGCGAATGGTTTCCGGTTCACGGGCTTCAATGTCGTCCAGCGCGGCCTGCACTCGGCTATCATTGGCCAGGCGAGCAAAATGCTCGGCCAGAGGCTGGTCGATCTCTACCAGAGTCTGGGCGGGTTGTGCGTTGAGAGGCTGCACGAGCGAGGCGACAACGACTGCCAGCGCAGTTAGCGGGGCGAAACATTGACGGAGGCTGTTCACATTAATTCCTTGGGTTCAGAGTCTTCATAGCGGGACGAATCGGGGCGAGCGCGCGGTCTGCGATCGATGCAAGTGTTGATAATACCAGTAGCCAGCCGAGTACCGCGAGTACTGGCAGTGCGGTCCCAGGCTCGAGTGTCAGGGCATTGGCTAACGCGATCAGGAGCAGGGGAGCGAAATAGAAAATGCCATTCCAGCGACCCAGCACGCTCATCCGCAACTGTTTCTGCCGGTACAGGAAATAGGAATCCAGTACGTACTGACTGAACGCAATCACGATCAGAGTCGGCAGCCAGACAGTAATCAACCCCTGACTGGCCGCGGCAAAAAGCCCCGATGTCACGAACAGAAAGTCAGTGCCATGATCGAATAGTTGGCCTTTTGGCGACGCCGTCTGAAACTTGCGCGCCACGATGCCGTCGAAGTAGTCGCTGGCGATGGCCACGAGTAATACGAGCAGCAAGAGATAAGCCGCGTAATCCTGGGGACTGCTGATCAGCACCACCAGTGGTGCGATCAGCAGCAGGCGAATGCCTGTCAGGATATTGGCCAGCATCAGGCAAACAGTTCGCGTTGCGCGCGGCGCCAGAACAGGAGGCCGATGAGGGCGTTA
>JASBUV010000027.1 GCA_030147705.1 Gammaproteobacteria bacterium | reverse complement strand
CACTTGCTGCGGAGTACCTGAACGACAACGATGGCGACACCGCGGTCGCCGATGTGAAGGCTGCTCTTGAAGGCGCGCGTTTCATTCTGATGGAGCGCTTCAGCGAAGACGCCGCCATCACCGGCAAGCTGCGCAAGCACTTGTGGGATGCGGGTGAGCTGCGCTCGTCGGTAGTGGAAGACAAAGTCAAAGAGAAGCCCGATGAGGGCAGCAAGTTCAGCGATTATTTTGAGTACCGCGAGCCGTTCGCGAAGATTCCGTCGCATCGCGCCCTCGCTGTTTTTCGTGGCCGCAAGGAAGGCTTTCTCTCCGTGGAGATCGGCAGCATCGGTGTTGAAGACGGCGCGACCGATCCCTGCGAGACCATGCTCGCCCAGCACTTCAATATCGAAGACAAAGGCCGCGCCGCCGATGCATGGCTGAAAGACGTGGTGCGCTGGACCTGGAAGGTCAAACTGCTGCATCGCATGGAGACCGACCTGCTTGGTCAGTTGCGCGAGCAATCAGACGACGAGGCGATTCGCGTCTTTACCGAAAACATGAAGGCGATCCTGCTCGCCTCTCCCGCAGGCAACCGCGTTACGCTGGGCATCGATCCGGGCCTGCGCACGGGCTGTAAGGTGTGCGTTGTGGATCACACCGGCAAGTTTCTTGAAGACACTGCCATCTATCCCCACGCACCGCGCAACCAATGGGACGAGTCCATCGCGGTGCTGGCCAAGCTCTGCGCCAAACACAAGGTCGAGTTGATCGCTATCGGTAACGGCACGGCCTCGCGCGAAACCGACAAGCTGGCCACCGATTTATTGAAGCGCCATCCCGAACTGAAGCTCAGCAAGGCCATGGTGAACGAGTCCGGCGCGTCAGTGTATTCTGCCTCGGATCTCGCGCGTGAAGAGTTTCCGGATCTGGACGTCACCGTGCGCGGCGCGATTTCCATTGCCCGTCGCCTGCAGGACCCACTGGCCGAGTTGGTAAAGATCGATCCCAAGTCGATTGGTGTGGGTCAGTACCAGCATGATGTTAGCCAGTTCAAACTCGGCCAGTCGCTGGATGCCGTTGTTGAGGATTGTGTGAACGCGGTAGGCGTGGATGTGAATATGGCCTCTGCCGCGCTTCTGAAAAGAGTGTCAGGTCTCACTCCTTCTATTGCCACCAACATCGTCAAGTACCGCAACGAGCACGGCGAATTCAAAACTCGCGAAGCCCTGAAAGCCGTACCTCGCTTCGGCGACAAGAGCTTCGAACAGGCGGCGGGATTTCTTCGCATTACCGGTGGCGATAATCCACTCGATGCCTCGGCCGTGCACCCGGAGTCCTACTCGGGGGTAGAGACTATTCTGGAGAAGAACAAAAAACGCGTCAGCGAGATCATCGGCGACGTGCAGTTTCTCAAAAAGCTCGATCCGAAAGACTACGTCAACGAGCAGGTCGGTATTCCCACCGTCACCGATATTCTCAGCGAGTTGGAAAAGCCCGGCCGCGATCCGCGCCCGGAGTTCAAAACAGCGGAGTTCAAGGACGGTGTCGAGTCAGTGTCGGACCTCAAGCCCGGCATGACGCTGGAAGGTGTGATCACCAACGTCACCAACTTCGGCGCCTTCGTGGATGTGGGCGTGCATCAGGATGGCCTCGTGCACATCTCCGCACTGGCCGATCACTTCGTGAAGGATCCACACACGGTGGTAAAAACCGGCGACGTGGTGAAAGTCAAAGTCATGGAAGTGGACATCAAGCGCAAGCGCATCGGTCTGTCCATGCGTCTGGACGATGTGCCGGGCGAGAGCAACAAACCAGCTCGCCAGGATTCCCGCCGCGACAACTCCGGCGGTCACGGCGGCAAAGGGCGCAACAACAATCAGTTTTCCGGCAGACAATCGGGCAACCGCAACGACCCAGCACCGGGTACCCTCGGCGACTTGTTGAAGAAAGCAACAGAGGCGCAGCGGAAATAGCGCGCGGCCAACAATAAAGGCTGTTGCAAATATAGCGAAGGCTCTCGGGCTGCAAATCAAAATTCAGACTGCGGCCTGAGAGCCTTCTTGTTTGGCTCGCTGATTGGCGAGCCGCTTACGACACGTTGCCGGTAGCGGCCTTCTTGGGCAGCACGATCACCATGCCCTCGTCGGTCTGCTCGGTATACATCTTGATGTCATCGACATCGCCGGGCAGGTTGAAGCGGCGCGAGAACTGGCTTGAGCTAACGAACTGGCTCGCATAGCCATTGCCGCCGCGATCGGCCTGGGCGCTGATCTTGCCGCTCAGGGTAATCTCCCTGTCATCCACTTCGGTCTGCAGCGCGATCTCGTGCTCGTCGGGCACCCTGATCAGCAGGCGATAGTCGTCCTGGGTTTCTTCCAGTTCAATCTCCGGCGAGCTGAACCCGAATGTCATGCTCGATCCACTGCTGGGGAATCCGCCCATGAAGGCATTCATGGTCTGGTTCATGCGCTGGCGCATGCGTTCGAATTCAGCAAAGGGATCGGCCGAAAACGCGCTACCGCCGAAGAAGCTACCGCCCCAGGGATCGGCGAATTGCTGCTGGCGTTTACGATCCTGCTCATCCAGTCGGGCCAGCAGACGCTTCTCGATGTCGCTGAGCTCTTTGTTCGATTCGGCGGTGGATTCGGCGACAGGCTCGGGATTCAGTGCAGCCACCTGCTGTCGGGTTTGCCAGAGCAAAACGCCCTGCGCAACTAATCCGAATGCCAGCAGGACCGCTATGAGTAGAGTCCATTGATACTTGCTTTCAGTGCGCATGATGCTTACCTCGGGAAATTCCGCTAATGATCCGGTATGTCACGGACCACAGCCGAGGCCATGCGAACATCTCTGAAATCGAACAAGACGATGCGCAGCCGGCTGGCACCTGGCGTTCCCATATCGTGGCCATTTCTGGCACGGGTCCTCTATCCGTAAACAAGAGCAACCACAGGCGAACGTCGAGTACCAACGGGCCCAATGGCCGGGCCGTGGTCAATGACAGTGCTTTTAAAAGTAGTGTCGCTCGGGAAAATTTCAAGCCCCAAAATATTGTGGCGACCCCCAGCGACAAACCACGATTTGCTGTACACTAGCCGCCTTTTGTCCTCACGCTGGCCACCAGTTCGCCGTCAGTTGACCGCCCTTATCGGCGTCACCCGGCACCCCAGCTCACTCGGTTCGCACGTTTATGCCATTGCTCAAACTCAACAAGGTGTCTCTCAACTTCGGTACCCATGTCCTGATGGACGAGGTCGACTTTCAGATCGACAAGGGTGAGCGAATCGGCCTGCTGGGCCGCAATGGCGCGGGCAAGACAACCCTGATGAAAATGATCGCCGGCAGCATTCAGCCGGAGTCCGGCGAGCGTTGGCTGCGCCCCAATACCCGGGTCGCCTGGCTGGAACAATCGCTGCCCGAGGGCGATGAACAAACGGTCTATGACATGGTGGCCGCCGGTCTGGCGGAGGTGGGCGAGTTGTTATCGCGCTATCACCACCTGACTTCCGATTACGAAAACACCGACATGGCGGAACTGGAGCGCGTGCAGAGCGCCATCGACGCCAAGGAAGGATGGCAGCTGGGTCAGAAGGTGGACACCGTGATCAGTCAGCTGCAGCTCCCCGCTGACACCAAGATGAAAGAGCTGTCCGGCGGCTGGCGCAAGCGCGTCGCACTGGCCCGCGCTCTGGTACGCGAGCCGGAACTGTTATTGCTGGATGAGCCGACCAACCATCTCGATATCGTCGCGATCGAATGGCTGGAGAAACAATTGCAGTCCTACTCCGGCGCCCTGCTGCTGGTAACCCACGATCGTAGTTTTCTGGAAAAGGTTGCCAACAAAATCGCTGAGGTAGATCGCGGTCACCTTATTGAATTCGAAGGCACCTACCAGCGCTTCCTGCGTTTTCGCGAAGAACAACTCGCCGCCGAAGAAACCGCCAACAAATTATTCGACAAGAAACTGGCCGAAGAAGAAGTCTGGATTCGTCAGGGCATCAAGGCGCGGCGTACCCGTAATGAAGGACGCGTTCGCGCGCTGGAGGCCATGCGCAAAGAGCGTAGCGAACGCCGTGTGCGACAGGGCAAGGCGGATTTCGCTGCGAGTCAGGGCGAGCGCTCAGGCAAGCTGGTGGCCGAATTGAAGGGCATCAGTCAGCGTTTCGACGACAAGACAGTGATCAGCAACTTCTCGACCACGGTAATGCGCGGCGATCGCATTGGATTGGTAGGCATTAACGGTGCGGGCAAGACAACCTTGCTGCGCATCCTGCTTGGCGACCTGTCGCCCAGCGAAGGCTCGGTAAAACTCGGCACCAATCTCAAGGTCGCCTACTTCGATCAGCTGCGTGCGCATCTCGATCCGAACAAAAACCTGATCGACAATGTGTGCGGTGGGCAGGAGTACATCGAGATCAATGGCAAACGCAAACATGCGAT